>CAYWDL010000112.1:0-6634 GCA_964457015.1 uncultured Roseburia sp.
GCCACCATAGGCTATTTTACCACCTGTTTTGGTTAAAGTAAAGTTATTTTAATCATTTGTAAAATAATCAAGAAAATATAATTCGTCTTCCGTAAACTCATCAGCATATAATTTTTCACTGAGAACTATCTTCTTCAATAAATCAATATTATAATCGCCATTCTCAGACTCTAAAATTTTATCTACCAGCTCTTCTCTACCATCTTTTCTCATTAATATCTCAGCATACGCGTCACAATTTCTTCTTAAAATCATAGCATCAAATGTTTCTTGAGAAGCCGAGTACAATTCGTCTATAAAAGGATAGTCCACAACCGCCTGCGCAACCTGCTCTGTAGTCATAGTTTCTAGCACTTCATAGGATATTCTGCACTTTTCTATGTTTTCTTCCGTTAATAACTCATCTGTTATGGCATACTCGTAATAACCCTCGAAAGGCTCAGGTTCAGATGTATCTTCATCGTCATTCTTGTCATTCATTTCATCCACTGTAATCTCACATCTTGGAAATTCTCTCAATATCTTCCAACGCTCTTCACCGGTTATGGCACAGTCGAAATAAATACTTTGCAAATTGTTGAAAGCACTTATTTCCTCGATTGAATCATATAACAGATGCTCACACATAATACTAGTCGTCTCTGGATACAATTCTGCTATTTCACCTAGCTTAACTGGTTCATCACAAACAATTCTAATATTTGATTTATCTTTTGTTATATCAAATATATTAAATGAAATGCCACTGATTCCAAATAGTATATTTAATGAGTAATTATCATATTTATTATCACAACAAAAATATTCATACAAAACATTATATATTTCATATATACTATTCTTATCAAAAGAATCTCGATTAATATAATTAAAACTAACTCTAATGCTTTTTTTCTCTTCAAATATCGAGTATCCAAGATATTCATATCGTCCATCATAATATTTAAAACAATTATTTTTTATGTACATATCAACATCATCATAGACTCTATCAGTATGTTTTTCTTCCTTTTCTTTATTTCTTAATATAATATTGCCTATGAATATAATAACAAAAACTGACAATATAACACAAAATAAAATAATACATCGTTTATTATTAATTTTAATCTCATATTTCACCATAATAACCTCTTGCAATATTAAAATACCCTTTTTTTCTTATGTTACTATAATTTTCAAATTCTTCATTAGTTATAATTCTATTATTTAATCAAAACACCACCTCAATCCTCGTGCCCTTGCCCAGTTCACTTGTCAAGTCAATAGTAGCATTATGCATGGCGGCACCATGCTTTACAATAGAAAGTCCAAGGCCTGTACCACCTATTTCCTTAGAATGGCTCTTATCTACACGATAAAATCTTTCAAACACTCTTGACTGCTCAGCATAAGGTATACCAATACCTGTATCCTCAACTGCCAGCTTAACTCTGTTCCCATCCCGCTTCAAGGTAATCTTCACACTGCCCTCTTCCTTATTGTACTTAATTGCATTCTCAATAAGATTATATACCATCTCATCAATTACAGAGGACAAGCCCAACATTTTAATAGTGTCGCAATCAACCTGCAAATCCACCAGCTTCCCTGCAGCAAGATCTGCTAATCTGTCAACGTTTTCCTTGACAATTCCTGTAAAATCAAATTCTTCGAATTCAGCCAATTCGCTGCCCTCATCAAATTTTGACAGCTTAATAATATCTCCTACAAGAGTAATAAGTCTTTTTGCCTCATTATAAATATTGCCGGCAAAACGCCTCATATCATCCTCTTTTACCATTCCGCTTTTCATTATCTCTGCAAAGCCCGAAATAGAAGTAAGTGGTGTCTTTAGCTCGTGAGAAACATTTGCGCTGAATTCTCTTCTAAGGTTTTCACGTTCCTCTTTTTCTGTAATATCAACAATAATAATAATTCCGCCTGCAAGCTGATTGTTGTTATATACCGGATTTGCAATAATCTGATATATTCTTTCATTAATCTTTATATTACATTCATTATGCTCACCTGTTAATGCTTTGTTAACAGATTTCATAAAAACATCGCTTCTGTTTAATACATAAACGCTTTGCTTGTCAAGAACACAGTCAGCTCCAAGCAATTTTAAGGCGCTTGTATTATAAAAAATCACATCCGTATTCTGGTCAAAAACCAACAAGCCTTCACTCATATTTTCAGTAATAGTATCGAATTCCTGCTGTTTCCTCTGCAATTCATTGAACTGTGACTTAATCTTTTTATTTTGGTGGGATATTTTTCTTATAAAAGGTGTAAGCTCCTCATATGTATCAACCTCATCAATATTACTCAAATCAATACCATTGATTGGTTCGGTAATCTTTTCAGATATTTTTCTCGATAAAATCATCGATAAAACAAACGCTATTGACAACACACATATAATTGGTACGACAAGACCACACAGCAGCGAAACTACTGTATACCTTGTGCCAGATATTCTCAAAACGCTATCATCACCTAAAAGTTTTGCATAATAATAGCTCATCTCACCAAGAGTATTGGAATATCTGTAGCTCTCACCATTTCCACTTTCAAGAGCATTTATAAACTCTTCCCTATCCTTATGGTTCTCCATTTCAGAAGCATCCTTTTCACTATCATAGATAATGTCTCCATTTTCTGCTATCCATGTAATACGACTGTCAACATCTTCAAGCTCCTTAAGATAAGTGATTCCATTTTTTTCAACGCCAACTGAAATGTACACAAATTCGTTCTTAATTTCATTCATTGTCAGCTTAGAAAAATACTGATACAGCATACCCATTATAATCACAATAGACAGGCACACAATAAGACACGACTGTAAAAACATTCCTCTAAAAATTCTCTTTTTCATTTTGTTTTTCACCTAACCAATCTTATAGCCAAATCCTCTGATTGTTTCAATATAATTACCACAAGTACCCAGCTTTTGTCTAAGAGTTCTTATATGAACATCTACGGTCCTACTTTCTCCATCAAATGCATATCCCCATACTTCATTAAGCAAAGTATCCCTTGAAAGAACAGTTCCTCTATTTTCAAGCAAAAGACAAAGCATCTCATATTCCTTTGCTGTCAGCACAACCTCTTTGCCTTCAGACAACACCTGATGTTTAGCAGTATTGACATATAATTCATTTACTGAATACTCCTTTACATTGCCTTCCTCCTCTGATGTTCTTCTAAGAAGTGCTTTGATTCTTGCCATCAATTCCATAATTCCAAATGGTTTTGGGATATAATCGTCAGCTCCCTGCTCAAGTCCTATTACTTTATCATATTCACTACTTTTTGCAGTAAGCATAATTACAGGAAGCTTCTTTGTACTTGGCTCATTTCTTATTTTCTTTAATATGGTCAGGCCATCCTCTCCCGGTAACATAATATCAAGAAGCACAAGCTTAGGTAATTTTTTATCCATCGCCTTCCAAAAAGCTTCCGAATGTTCAAAACCTTCTGCCTTATATCCCGAACTATTCAATGTATATAATACCAATTCTCTAATACTGTTATCATCTTCAACCAAATAAATCATTTTCTTCTTCCTTTCAATGGGCAAATGTGAGAATGTCACTAATTATCATATCATATTTTGGCTCTTGTGCCTACCAGTAATTGAATATTCTACCCATTCCGCAATGTTTACGGCGTGGTCCGCTATTCTTTCAAAATACTTTGCCACCATAAGCAAATCCACAAAAAATTCGCTTTCATAAGAATTATTTCTCAGATTTCCCACTATTTCATCCTTGACTTCATCAAATAATCTGTCAACATAATCATCGTCGCTCATTACTTTATATGCAATATCAAGGTCTTTTTTTACAAATGAGTCTATACTCTCTGTAACCATCGTTACTGCCGCCAAAGCCATTTCTTTTATATGTGTTTTTCCATTCATTTCAGCATTATCAATATATCTTGTAATTTCTGTAATATCAAGGGCCTGATCCCCTATTCTTTCCATATCAGAAATCATTTTTAATGCTGATGAAATCGTCCTAAGATCTTTAGCCACAGGCTGTTGCTGTAATAAAAGCTTCATGCAAAGAGCCTCTATATCTCTCTCCTTTGTGTCAATCAGCTCCTCTATTTCTTTTACCCTTATTTTAATCTTATCATCATTGTCAAACAGTGCCTTTACAGCACCCATTATACCTTCCTCACACAATGAGCCCATTCTTATAAGCTCAATATTTAACATTTCAAGCTGCTCGTCGAATCTTGCACGCATTAACCAAACCTCCCTGTAATATAATCCTCTGTTCTTTTATCCTCCGGTACTGAAAATAATTTTTCTGTTTTATCGTATTCAATGACCTCACCCAGCAAAAAAAATGCCGTATTATCCGATATTCTTGCCGCCTGTTGCATATTATGGGTAACCATAATAATTGAATATTTTTCCTTAAGCTGTAAAGCAAGCTCCTCAATTTTCAGCGTAGAAATCGGGTCCAATGCGCTTGTAGGTTCGTCCATAAGCAATATCTCCGGCTCTACTGCCAACGCTCTTGCTATACATATTCTCTGCTGCTGTCCACCACTAAGGCCCAAGGCACTCTTTTTTAGTCTGTCCTTAACCTCATCCCAAATAGCCGCATCGCGAAGTGACTTTTCCACAATGTCATCAAGCTTAGATTTTGACTTTATTCCATGTGTTTTTGGTCCAAATGTGATATTGTCATATATGCTCATTGGAAATGGATTTGGCTTTTGAAATACCATACCAACTCTTTTTCTAAGCTCATTTACATCCATCTTTCCGTAGATATCTTCACCATCCAACAATACCCTTCCAGTAATTTTACAGCCTTCAACCAAATCATTCATTCTGTTTAATGACTTTAAAAGTGTGGATTTACCACATCCCGATGGTCCAATAAATGCTGTAATCTGCTTATCAGGAATTTCAAGATTGATGTTTTTCAAGGCATGAAATTCACCATAATATAAATTTAAGTCTTTTATTGAAAAATTCGCCATATTTTATCCTTTCTTCACAAGCTTGTTAGCTAATTTCGACGAAACAGCATTAATTACTATTACTATCAACAGCAATACAACCGCTGTTGCATAAGATTCTTCTGCATTTAAGCCCTCATTCCACAAGGCATACATATGAATTGATAAGGTTCTTCCTGATGACATAATATCCTTTGGAATTCCCGTTACAGTTCCTGCTGTATATATAAGCGCTGCTGTTTCTCCAACAATTCTTCCCACACTTAAGATGACACCTGATAATATACCCGGCATTGCTGACGGCAAAACTATCATAAACACAGTTCGAAGCTTTCCTGCTCCAAGTCCAAAGCTTCCTTCTCTAAACGAATCAGGCACAGCTATAAGTGCTTCTTCTGTAGTTCTCATAATTGTCGGTAATATCATTATTGACATTGTTAATGCACCGGCTAATATGGATTTACCGAAATTCAAATATTCCACAAACACCAATGCGCCAAAGAGACCGTAAACTATCGATGGTATCCCCGAAAGTGTCTCCGTTGTAATTCTCACCAGCGACACAAATTTATTACCTTTTCTTGCATATTCCACAAGATAAATCGCTGAGAACACTCCAATTGGAACAGCTATCAAAAGTGACAAAGCAGTCATAATTATCGTATTAATTATTGCAGGCATCATTGAAACATTTTCCGATGTGTATTCCCATTGAAAAAGGCTCGGCTTTAATGCCGGAATACCTTTTATCACAATATATCCAACAAGGCTTACCAGCACAAGCATAGTTATTAACGCTGCCACATATACCAGTATTCTAAGTATTAACGATAATGGATTTTTAACTAGTTTTTTCATGCTTTATCCCTGCCTTTCAAAAACGAAAATGAAAGGTTTATTATTAATATGAATATAAATAAGACAACTCCTGTCGCAATTAGTGCTTCTCTATGCAAATCAGTTGCATATCCCATTTCAATAACAATATTCGCTGTCATCGTTCTTACTCCTGAATAGATATCTTCCGGTATAACAGGCTGGTTTCCGGCAATCATAATAACCGCCATTGTCTCACCTATTGCACGTCCAACACCAAGAATTACACCTGCAAGTATTCCTGATTTTGCTGCAGGTAATGTTGCAAAAAAAACACTTCTTTCGTGTGTGGCACCCAGGGCCAACGCCCCTTCATAATAGCTTTCCGGCACTGCCCTTATGGATGTTTCAGACACATTGATGATGGTTGGAAGAATCATTATACCTAGCAATACGGATGCTGTTAGTACACTTTTACCGCTACCACCATACAATTCCATCATTATAGGTACAATAACCATAAGTCCAAAAAAGCCATATACAATGGATGGTATTCCTGCCATAAGGTCTATTGCAGGCTTAAGTATCTTATACAACTTCCCCGGGCAAAATTTAGCCAGAAACACTGAACATAATATTCCGATAGGTACACCAATTATGATTGCACCTGCCGTAACATATAAGCTGCCGATAATCATTGGAAATATTCCATACAAGCCATTGCTCGGCTGCCAAACCTTTCCTCCAAGAAAATCTCCAACACCTATTTTAAAAATAGCCGGTATACCATTAGAAAACAAAAATACACATATAAGCACGACGGCAAGTATAGATGCCGCCCCGCTTA
>CAYWDL010000113.1:0-6584 GCA_964457015.1 uncultured Roseburia sp.
TACGCTCCTATAGCCGATAGACTTGGTATTAGCAGGGTTAAGATTGAACTGGATGATTTGTCCTTGAAATATTTGGAACCGGAAAAGTTCAATGAAATTTCTATTCAGAGAAATGTTAAGAGAAGCTCTGGAGAACAGATGATTAAGGACCTTGTGACAGAGGTTAAGGGATATATGGATGAAGCTGAAATAGATGCTGTAGTTTATGGTAGAATGAAGCATATTTTCAGTATATATAAAAAAATGGTCAACCAAAACAAAACATTTGACCAGATAATGGATTTATTTGCAATTAGAATTATTGTGGATACAGTGAAGGACTGCTATGCAGCGCTTGGTATTATTCACAATTATTTTAAACCAATACAGGGTCGTTTCAAGGATTACATTTCAATGCCTAAGGCCAATATGTATCAGTCATTGCATACAACACTTATCGGACCGGAGGGCCAGCCTTTTGAGATTCAGATAAGAACCAAGGAAATGCATAAGATTGCTGAATACGGTATTGCTGCTCATTGGAAGTATAAGGAAGACCCTAACGGAAAGCTTACACCTGACAAGGAGGAGGAGAAGCTTAGCTGGCTCAGACAGATTCTTGAGTGGCAGAGTGATATGTCAGATAATAAAGAATTTATGAGTCTTCTTAAGAGTGATTTGAATCTCTTTTCTGAGGATGTATATTGTTTTACTCCTACAGGTGATGTTAAGAATTTGCCAAATGGCTCAACACCAATTGACTTTGCATACAGCATTCACAGTGCGGTGGGTAATAAGATGGTTGGTGCCAGAGTTAATGGCAAGATTGTGAATATTGATTATGTCATTCAGAATGGTGACAGAATTGAGATTATAACTTCACAGAATTCAAGAGGACCAAGCAGAGATTGGCTTGGCATTGTAAAGAGTACACAGGCTAAGAATAAGATTAACCAGTGGTTCAAGGCTGAGCTTAAGGAGGACAACATTCTTCGTGGTAAGGATTTGCTGGATAAGTATTGCAAGGCAAAGGGCATTACATTTAGTGATTTGTCTAAGCCTGAATTTATGGAAAGAGTTATCGCTAAGTATAATTTTAGGGATTGGGATTCAATTCTTGCGTCAATCGGTCACGGCGGACTTAAGGAAGGCCAGATTGTAAACAGACTGCTTGAGGAGTACGAGAAAAAGCACAAGAAAAAGGCTACGGATGAGGAAATTCTCGAGGAGCTTACAGCGAACAAGGATAAAAAGTATGTTGTTAAATCCAAGGGTGGAATACTTGTCAGAGGTACACATGATGTATCAGTAAGGTATTCGAAATGCTGCAATCCTGTTCCCGGTGATGAAATCGTTGGATTTGTAACAAGAGGACGAGGAGTTTCAATTCATAGAACTGACTGTATTAACATTATGAGTCTTGACGAAATGGACAGAGTCAGAATAATGGAAGCTGAATGGGATATGGAAGGTGAAGAGGCATCTGATGATAGAAAGTATCTGGCGGAGATACAGATATTTGCAAACAATAGAAAGGGGCTTCTTGCAGATATTTCAAAGGTATTCACGGAAAAGGATATTGACGTGGAATCAATTAACAGTAGAACGAGTAAGCAGGGAATAGCTACTATATCTATGTCATTCCTTGTAGTAAGTAAGGGTGACCTTGCAAGGCTTGTGGAAAAGCTTAGACAGATAGACAGTATTATTGATATTGTCAGAAGTGGTAATTAGTAAAAGAAATCGGATTGATATGAGTGAAATTAATATAAAAAGACTGGTGTTGGGACCGGTGAGAACGAATTGTTATATCGTGTATAATAATATGACAAAAGAGTGCATTATATTTGACCCGGCATCAGAAAGTGAAAAAATCAGAGAATTTATTGAAGAGGAAAAGCTGAGCTTAAAGGGTATATTTTTAACCCATGGTCATTTCGACCATATTGGCGGTGCGACAAAGTATCAAAGGACTTATAATGTGCCTTTGTATTGTCATGAGGATGAGGAAGACCTGGTACAAAGTCTTGAACTCAATCTGTCTGCTGCATTTGGTGACTGCGCTAGTGCGGTTCCTGATGAGCTTTTAAGAGATAATCAGAGTCTTTTAATATGTGGGTGGGAGATTAAGGTTATTCATACACCCGGACATACAAAGGGAAGCTGCTGTTATCTTATTAAAGGAGATGAGCAACAGGTGCTTATCAGTGGGGATACATTATTTGCCGGTTCCCATGGAAGAGTTGATTTTCCAACTGGAAGTATGGCGCAGATAACCCGCTCAATTACAGAAAAGCTATTATGTCTCGACGAAAACCTGCTGGTTTTACCGGGACATGAATTTGAAACAACTATAGGTGAAGAAAGACCATTGTGGAGGTTAGTGTAAAAAATCACACTGATGTGCTGATTTTTTACACAGCAATTTGTGCCAGGGTTCACAAATTGCAATGATGCGACAAGAGAAAATCGCCTTCGCGATTTCTCTTGCGCGTTTCCTACGCTTCGCTTCGAAATGGAGGTTAGCATAGTGGCAATATTATTAAAGTTGAACAGAACGGATTTTGAATATGATGTGTGGACATTGGTTCGTGCATTTTATGGCAGTACTGATGTGCTGACCAATCCGGCTGAAGTAGATGAAAATTCAATAGAGTTTAGCATAGATGTCAAGGTTACGACCGGTAAGGTTTCAGTTAGTGTAAGCGGTGATAAAAATTTTGAAATAACCGAAAAGCTTACAGATAATGACCGAAAAGAAGTAAAGAATGTCTTGAAGAGAACGGTTTATAAGGCAATGATGGAAAAGTCAGGGAAAGAGCTTCCTTGGGGAACCTTGACCGGAATAAGACCAGTTAAGCTGGCTGTAGGGCTTAAGGAAAAAGACAAGGATATGAGCGACGCGGACATAAAAAAGTATTTAAAGGATACATATTTTATTTCTGACGAGAAGCTTGAATTAAGCCTTGAAATTGCAAAAAATGAGATTGAGCTTTTGAAGGATATTGAGTATAAGGATGGGTATAGCCTGTATGTTGGAATTCCATTTTGTCCAAGTACATGTCTTTATTGCTCATTTACATCCTATCCTATATCAAAATATAAGGATATGACGGACGAATACGTGAGTGCCCTTGAAAAAGAGATTGATTATGCCGCAAATGAATTTAAGTTTAAAACACTTAATTCAGTATATATAGGTGGTGGAACTCCTACCACATTGTCGGCAGAGCAACTGGACAGACTTTTATCTAAGATAGAGAATTCCTTTGATATGACTCGCAGTAAGGAATTTACCGTGGAGGCGGGAAGGCCTGACAGTATCACCAGAGAAAAGCTTCTGGTGTTGAAGAAGCATAAGGTGTCAAGGATTTCAATTAATCCTCAGACAATGAAGGATGAGACATTGAAGCTTATTGGAAGACATCATACGGTTGACCAGATAAAAGAGGCATTTGCATTGGCAAGAGAATTGGGCTTTGACAATATTAATATGGATTTTATTGTGGGACTTCCAAATGAAAACGTCGAGGATGTCAGATACACAATGGAAGAGGTGAAGAAGCTTAATCCGGACAGTATCACGGTTCATTCCCTTGCAGTGAAGCGTGCGGCAAGACTTAATATGTTCAAGGATGATTACAAAGAATTATCCATAGAAAATAATCAGGAGATTATGAAGCTTACAGAGAATGCAGCAAGAGACATGGGTATGGTTCCGTATTATCTGTACAGACAGAAGAATATGGCTGGAAATATGGAAAATGTCGGATATAGCACACCAGGGAAAATGGGCGTTTACAACATTCTTATTATGGAAGAGAAGCAGACAATAGTTGCCCTTGGTGCAGGCTCCATGACAAAGTATGTATATCCGGACGGAGAACGCATTGAGCGTGTGGAGAATGTTAAAAATGTTGAGCAGTACATTGAGCGAATTGATGAAATGATTGACAGAAAGAGAACATTCTTTGAGGCTGTAAAAAAGAATATATACAAAGAAGCTTTTGAAAAAAATGATGTGGAAGCTATAGGTGATATGATTGAATCACAGATAAATGAAGCAGTTGAGCATGGTATATATGTTAGTAATATGGCAGTTGCCATTGCTAAAAAGCTTGAATTATCAGAGGATATTGTGTATGATATTGCAATTGCAGGAGTTATGCATGATATAGGGAAAATTAAGCTGGATGAATATATGCAGTCGGAGGAAAAGGGTAATTTTGTGGTAGAACAGTTACGTTATGTTAGAATGCATTCAAAATTAAGCTATGACATTTTGAAAGAAATGGATTATAATGATTTTATTTTGGAGAGCATTTTGTACCATCACGAGAATTATGATGGTTCAGGATACCCTGAAAACCTTAAAGGAGAAGACATTCCCCTTGGTGCAAGAATACTTCGTGTGTGCGATGTATTTATAGCGTTGACATCTGACCGTTCGTATAGAAGAGCATTAGATGTTGACACGGCGGTACAACTTATGATAGAAGAAGTAAAGAACTTTGATATGGAAGTATTTTTGGCTTTTATGAAGGTTGTCCACGAGGTGGATGTCAATAAGGATATTAAAAAATTAGCTGAATAGAGCGAAGAGATAGAAAGGGCGAAGAAAATGGCTTTAAGTAAGAAACCGGTTACAGGTATGAAGGATATTTTACCTGAGGAAATGAAAATAAGAGATTATGTTATGGGAGTAATAAAAGAAACCTATGCAAAGTTTGGTTTTACTTCTATAGAGACACCTTGTATGGAAAATATTGCAAATCTTAGCAATAAGCAGGGTGGTGAAAATGAGAAGCTTATTTTTAAGGTGTTAAAGAGAGGCGAAAAGTTGAATCTGGAAACAGCTGAAACAGAAAGTGATTTAGTGGATTTTGGTATGAGATATGACCTTACAGTTCCACTTGTAAGATTTTATTCAAACAATATGGCTAATCTTCCATCACCATTTAAGGCTTTGCAGATGGGCAATGTGTGGAGAGCTGACAGACCACAGAGAGGCAGATATCGTCAGTTTATGCAGTGCGATATTGATATTTTAGGCGAGCCAAGCAATCTTGCTGAAATAGAGCTTATCCTTGCAACGACAACAACTTTAGGTAAGCTTGGATTTAAGGGCTTTGAGATTAGAATAAATGAAAGAAGAATCTTAAAAGCTATGGCTGCATACAGTGGCTTCCCAGAGGAGGAGTTTGATACAGTATTTATTATCCTTGATAAGATGGACAAGATTGGTCTTGATGGAGTTGCGGAGGAGCTTGTTAAATCAGGATTCTCACAGGATTCGGTTGATAAGTATCTTGGATTGTTCAAAGGAATTGAAAATGCAGAAAATGGATTAGAATATTTAGCTAACGAGCTTGGTGAATATCTCGATGAAGATGTAAAGGAAAATCTTTCGGAAATAATCGATAGTGTAAAGGCTACAAAGGCTTCTGAGTTCGAGATAGTGTTTGACCCGACTTTGGTTAGGGGGATGTCTTACTATACAGGAACAATATTTGAGATTGCAATCCCTGAATTTGGCGGAAGCTGCGGCGGTGGCGGACGTTATGATAAGATGGTTGGCAAGTTTACAGGCAATGATGTTCCTGCCTGTGGATTTTCAATTGGATTTGAGAGAATTGTACTTTTGTTGCTTGAAAGTGGCTTTAAGATTCCAAATGAAAGTGAAAAAGTTGCTTTTCTTATCGAAAAAGGTATTGGCAAAGACAGACTTTGTGATATAATTGCACAGGCGCAGGAAACTAGAAAGACTGGTAAGCAGGTTCTTGTGGCAAGAATGAATAAGAATAAGAAGCATCAGAAGGAACAGCTTGAAGCTCAGGGATACACTGAGTTTGTTGACTTCTACAAGGAAGCTTTGAAATAGAAAGGAATTGTAAAAATGGCAGAATCAATGAAGGGACTTCACAGAAGTCACAGATGTACTGAAGTATCAAATAAAAATATTGGCGAAACAGTTACAGTAATGGGCTGGGTTCAGAAGAGAAGAAATCTTGGCAGTCTTATATTTATCGACTTAAGAGACCGTTCAGGACTTTTGCAGGTAGTATTTGATGAGAATGATGTAAAGGCAGAGGGATTTGCAAAGGCAGAAACCTTACGTTCGGAGTTTGTTATTGCAGTTGTTGGTAAGGTGACAAAGAGAGAAGCAGCTGTTAATGAGAATCTTGCCACAGGTGATATCGAAATCAGAGCAACAGAGCTTAGAATTTTGTCAGAAGCTTTGACACCACCATTTCCAATTGAAGAAAACACAAGCTCTAAGGATGATTTAAGATTAAAATACAGATATCTTGACTTAAGAAGACCAAATCTTCAGAAGAATCTTATCTTAAGAAGTAATGTTGCTACATTGGTTAGAACATTCTTGGCTGAGGAAGGTTTCCTTGAAATTGAAACTCCTGTACTTACAAAGAGTACACCTGAAGGAGCAAGAGACTACCTTGTACCAAGCCGTGTACATCCGGGTAATTTCTATGCATTGCCACAGTCACCACAGCTTTTCAAGCAGTTACTTATGTGCTCTGGCTATGACAGATATTTCCAGATTGTTAAATGTTTTAGAGATGAGGATTTAAGAGCTGACAGAC
>CAYWDL010000114.1:0-6560 GCA_964457015.1 uncultured Roseburia sp.
CATAAGCAACCAGCTCCTTTCAAATAGTAGGTGGCTGGCATATCGCCCCTCAGCTCCCCTGTAAAACACATTTTTACAAGTAAATTTATTTTATTTCTACAATGTCTATTATATCATAAAATGCAAAAGAACACAAGTTCGACCACGCGAAAATTCCTAATAAATACTGTGTTTTCATAAGGTTTTTGGGAAAGAATAAGAAAAATGTAACTATTCAGAAGGTGCAATTTGCAAAGTGCCAGACATACATTATCGCTAAAAATAAAAAGACCGCTTGAATTATCAAGCGGTCTAGTGTATAATCCAATTAGAAAGGTTATCGGATGCGACATCCGATTGCCCTCAGTTAAATGTATGAAGAAAATAGCATCCAACTTGGGCGAGAGGGATGCTATTTCTTTTTGTTGTTGTGATTATCTACAAGAGACATCGCAGCAAAAACCACGAGAAACAATGTTAAAACTTCCATTGTATTCATGGGCATCACCCCCTTATGTACTAGAGGGCAATGGAAAATTCACATCCGCTTTCTTCTTGAATTCCTACGATATCTATTATATCATAAAACACAAAAGAACACAAGTTCGATTGAGTAAAAATTCCTAATAAATACTATATTTTCATAAGGTTTTGTGGTATAACTAATACTAGTGAAAAGAGTGTAAAATTTTGATTTTGTCATACATTGGTTATCGTGAAGGAGCAAGAAAAATGACTACCAGAAAAGAGATTATAAATTACTGCCTGACTTACCCAAATGTCTACGAAGATTATCCGTTCAAGGACGACAATTGGTGTGTAATCAGGCACAAGAAGAATAGAAAAGTATTCGCATGGATATTTGACAGACAAGGAAAAGTATGGGTAAATTTGAAGTGTGATACAGAGTGGAGAGATTTGTGGAGAAATGCCTATGAATCAGTCGTTCCAGCGTACCATTTGAATAAAGAGTATTGGAATTCAGTGATTTTGGACGGAACTGTGCCGACGGAAGAGATAAAAAGAATGATTGGCGAAAGCTATGATTTGACCAAGTAGGGTGAAAGTATGAGCAAGTATATGAAGGTTAATAACAAGGAATACGAAATTATCAAGCTTTTAGGTAAGGGCAAGGGTGGCTATTCATACCTAGCAACTGACGGTGAAAAGCAATATGTTTTAAAGCAAATTCATCACGAACCATGCGATTATTATCAATTTGGTAATAAAATCGAGGCTGAGATTAACGATTACAAAAGACTTATAAGTATCGGAATAAATATGCCGGAAATGTTTGATGTGGATATAGAGAATGAACGAATATTAAAGGAATATATTGACGGAGATACAATATTCGATAAGGTTTTAAAGGATGAGATGAGGCCGCAATATTTTGACCAGATTAAGTCTATGTGTCAGGTGTTGTATGCAAATAACACAAATATAGATTATTTTCCTACTAATTTTGTAGTACAGGATGAGGAATTGTATTACATTGATTACGAATGCAATGATTATATGGATGAGTGGAATTATGAAAATTGGGGTGTGAAATATTGGTCCAAAACAGAAGAATTTATAAAGTATGTGGAGGAGAAAATGAAAACTAAAAAAATAGCAATCATAGCAGATATCCATAGTAATTACATAGCCTTTAATAAATGTGTTGAATATTCATTGGGTAGAGGCATTGATACATTTTTGTTTCTAGGAGATTATGTTGCAGAGCTTCCATATCCACAAAGAACTATGGAGCGTTTGTATGAGATGAAGGAAAAGTATAATTGCCTCTTCATAAGAGGCAATAAAGAGGATTATTGGCTAGAACATCAGGCAAATGGCAATAGTAAAGTTATATGGAAGGACAAGGATTCAACTACGGGGATGCTTTTATATGCATATAATCAGTTGAATGAAAAGGATTTGAAATTTTATGAAGAGATGTCAATTGCTGCAAAGATTGAATTTGAAGGTTATCCAGCATTTACTGTGTGTCACGGAACTCCTGATAAAACCAATGAAAAGATGATACCTGATACCGATAGGATTCGTCAGATTATGGATGAAATGGATACGGATTTGATTGTGTGTGGACATACGCATATTCAAAATAAATATGAATACAATGGGAAGACTTGTCTAAACACAGGCGCACTGGGAGTACCGTTGTATAGTGATGGGAAGCTACAGTTTATTATTATGGAAAGTGATGGTGGACCTTGGAAGGAAGAACTTGTAAGTCTTAAATATGATGTGGAAAGCGTCATAAAGGACATAGAAGAAGCTAAGCTTGAGGAAAGGGCACCATCATGGACAAGAGTTACAAAACAGTTATTAAGAGATGGAAAGGTATGTCACTCGAAGGTATTGTTTAGGGCGATGGATTTGTGCGAACAGGAATTAGGTGAATGTATTTGGCCGGAGGTTCCTGAAAAATATTGGAAGATGGCAGCAGATGAAATGATAGGAAAGGATTAAGGTATTATGAAGTTTTTTGAAAAAATGGGATGTAGCCTTGTGTTCAGGGCAAATGGTGAAACAGTGATGATTACACCTTGGGGTGCTAACAGCTTTCGTGTGAGAGCAACTTTTTTAGGTGAAATATTAGAAGATAGCATAGCACTTCTTGATGTTAAGAATGATGAATCTGTTATTGATATTCAGATACAGGATGAGTCAGCGAGTATTTCTAATGGAAAAATTATTGCAGAATGTAAGGTGAATCTGTGGGGGATGGCTCTGGAGACAACCTTTAAAAATAGCGATGGTAAGGTATTGATAAAGGAAATATCAAATGGTGGTGCGTTGCAGCTTAAGGCTCGTCATTTCAAGCCTTTGCAGGGTGGCGGCTACAGATTAAAGGCAAGCTTTAATGCTAGTCCTGATGAGAAAATCTATGGTATGGGTCAGTATCAGCAGGAGGTTCTTAACCTTAAGGGCTGCAATCTTGAGCTTGCTCATCGTAACTCACAGGCGAGTGTGCCATTTTACATATCAAGTGAGGGATACGGATTCTTTTGGCATAACGCAGCTATTGGTGAGGTACATTTTGGCTCAAATACAACGGAATGGATTGCTGAGTCTACAAAACAGCTGGATTATTGGATAACAGCAGGAGATACGCCGGCAGAAATCGAGGGCAGCTTTGCGTCGGTTACAGGTACAGCTCCTATGATGCCGGAGTATGGTTTGGGATTTTGGCAGTGTAAGCTTCGTTATTACAATCAGGAGCAGGTATTAAATATTGCAAGGGAATATAAGAAGAGAAATATTCCAATCGATGTGATTGTCATAGATTATTACCATTGGCCAAGATGCGGTGATTGGAGATTTGATGAAGAATTCTTCCCTGATCCAAAGGCGATGGTTGAAGAATTAAAGGAAATGGGCATTGAGACTATGGTTTCAATCTGGCCGCAGGTAGAAGGTCGAAGTGAAAACTATGAGGAAATGAAGCAGCAGGGCTTACTGGTTAAGTCGAATATCGGTATTGACGTGCAGATGTTATTCCACGGAAATAATGTGTTTATGGATGCAACAAATCCGAGAACCAGAGAGTATGTGTGGAATAAATGTAAGCATAATTATGCGGATTTGGGCATAAATGTATTCTGGCTTGATGAGGCTGAACCAGAGTTTGGAACCTATGATTTTGAGCATTACAGATACCATGTTGGCTCTGTTGCTGAAGTAGGCAACATTTATCCTCGTGAATACGCAAGATTGTTCTATGAAGGTCAGAAGGAAAATGGTCAGAAGAATATTGTTAATTTAATTCGTTGTGCTTGGGTTGGGAGTCAGCGTTATGGCGCACTTGTGTGGTCTGGTGATATTCATTCTACATTTCAGGATTTCAGAAATCAGATTTGTGCAGGTATCCATATGGGTATTGCTGGAATTTCTTGGTGGACAACAGATATCGGAGGCTTCCATGCAGGAAATATCTATGATGACGGATTTAAAGAATTATTAATAAGATGGTTTGAATATGGTACATTTTGTCCTGTTATGCGTATACATGGATGTCGTCAGCCGGGTGAGACAATTGTGGATAAATCAGGTGAGATGAGAGAATGGACCGGTGCAGACAATGAGGTATGGAGCTATGGCGAAGAAAACTATGAAATTATGGTGAGATACATCGGTATTCGTGAGGCTTTAAGAGACTATACCAGAGAAATTATGAAGGAAACTCACGAAGTAGGCTCACCTGTTATAAGAGGTATGTTTTATGAGTTCCCAAAAGATGAGAAATGCTATGATATAAAGGATGCATATATGTACGGTGGTGACATTCTGGTAGCGCCTATATGCTATGCAGGAGAAAATAGCAGAGAGGTTTATCTTCCAAAGGGCGCAAGTTGGACAGAAGTAAGCACGGGAAATGTATACGAAGGTGGTGTGACTATTGTGGCAGACGCACCTATTGATGTGATTCCATTGTATGTAAGAAATGGAAGGGAAGATTTGCTTCGCGCGATGGAGAGCTTGCAGAGGAAATAGTGGTTTAATAAAAGGTAGGAAATGCAGGAGATAGCAGAGGTGTTTGTAGAAAGGAGTTTTTATGAGAGCAACAAAGACAAAGGATGACTACAGCTTTATCAGAGGTGTGTGCTATGGTGTTCCATATTTTACACCGGTGGAACAGGTGAAAAGGGAATTGGGCTATGGCAAGCGCATTAACTTAAACAGCACAAGAATTTGGCTTGTATATGAGGATTATATAGCAAATCCACAGAAATTCATTGATGGATTGATTACATATGTGCGTACAGCGTATGAAGAGGGATACACGACTATGCCTATTTTGTTCAATGGCAATGGTTTGAATCCGGCTATTCTTGAGCCGGAGTTTGAAGCAGAGGGCGAGCGTTACGTAAGTGACGTTGTAAATGCTTTGAAGAACGAGCCGGGTATAATTATGTGGGATATTATGAATGAGCCATCCTGCAATGATTATATTATGAAGTCACCAGAGGATGAAAAGGAAGAGCGTCTTGAAAAAATGTGGGCATTTCTTAGACATTTCAGTAGATATGTTAAGAGTATTGATCCGGACAATCCTATCACCATCGGTCATACCTTTAGACAGGATGTCGAACCGACTGTGGATGAAGTGGATGTTATATCAGTTCATGATTATTTTTCAACCCACAAGGAGGTTGAGGGTACATATGAATATGTGAAGGCTATAGCTGATAAGCACAATAAACCGCTTATTAACAGTGAAATGGGTTGTCTTGGACGAGCCAATCCATATGACCTTGCTATTGAAATGTGCGAAAAATACAATGCCGGCTGGTATGTGTTTGAGCTTATGATTGGTGGATACTGGGGCGATATTCACGGCATTTTCTATCCTGATGGTACTATAAGGGATGGTTCTATAATCGCGGCTCTTATGGGATTTCATATGAACCGTACTGAAACGGCAATTAAGCCAAATGCCAACAAAGAGGGCTATGCGGCAAGAGGTATAAATATGCTTCGTGAGGCTTTGGAGGAGAAGACGGAAGTATTTCACGCCGAAAGAAAGTCAGTGGAAGAGATACTTGAAGCCTGCGAATTCTGTGCAAATCTTTTAGAAGGCTGTCAGATGGTTCCAATGTATGAGCCACCAACACTTAAGATAAATAGATTTAGAAATCAGGAAAACCCTGATATGGTGGAGGTAAGGAAGCTGGCGTATGAGCTGGCTGGGTTGTTAAAGGATTATTGTCAGTTGATATAGGTTGAGGGGTGAAATTGAAGAGGTGATGTAATTATGGCTTCAAGAATGATACATTTTGTGATTGCACAGAATATATTGAAATATATAGATTTAAATGATGGTGCTAGGTTCATAATTGGCGCAATTGCCCCTGATGCGTGCTCTCATAATGATGGTTCTTATGATGAATGTCATTTTACGGGAAGATCTTTAGATGGTAAGTATAAAGGTGTTAATTGGAATTTGTTTGAATTAAAATATGGTTCAGAGCTTATGTCTGATTCTTTATATTTGGGATATTTCTGTCATTTGATCGAAGATGCTGTTTGTCTTCATGATATGGCAGATAAATATGTGAGGAAATATTCAAGCGATATAAGAAGTGAGTATTATTCAATGGGATATAGAGATTATGCAAGACTTAATAAGTTGCTATTGTTGGAATATAAGTTAGTTACACCAGAGTTTACGTCATTGACTATTCCGGTGGATGAAATACAGGATAAATATATAAAAAATCATTTTGATGGATTTATAAATGATTTTGCGATTGATATTGATTGTTGTAAAGAGGATTTAGAACTGTATCATTGGGAGTTGATTGAGGAATATATTGGAAAATGTACAGAGTTGTGTGTGAATGAGATTGAGGCGATGAGGAAACAGGGAAGAAGAATGAATCCAGAAGAATATTATGTGACGGTTGATTAATTCAAGATGTGTAAAAATAGTATTTACAGAATTCAGTTTTAATGTTATTATAATTGTATAAAAGGTGCTACCGATAGACGGTTAGTCCAAGATAAGATGTTAGTTAAAATAACCGCCAAGTTTTCCTAGGACCAGGCGGTTATTTTTGTGTCTTGCTATT
>CAYWDL010000115.1:0-6513 GCA_964457015.1 uncultured Roseburia sp.
TAATGCCATACACATTAGATTAATTAATGTATATTAGACTCATAGTTCGAAAGGACTGTGAGTCTTTTTTTATGTAATAGATAATTTCATTGGAACTTCTTATAATATATAAACATTTGACATATTATTATCAATGTGATAATATCAAAACATAAGTAACAATATAGGGAGGACTATTATGAATTGTGAACAAGTATATGAAACAGGTTTGTTATATCATCATTATGCGAATACGGCATATCCGCTAACGCCAGGTTCATTTATGCAGTATCGCTTAAAAGACCAAAAGGAGATAAAAGATTTTGTTACGGATGAATGGAAGAATGTAGAGGAGTTATGTTTGTACATACATATTCCATTTTGTAAGACTAGATGTAAATTCTGCGAGTATGTTGTACTAGAGAATCCGGAGGAAACTGTGGAGGATGAATACGTAGATTTGTTACTTAAAGAAATGAATATGTATTCTAAGATTTTAGAAGGAAAAACAGTTGTAGGTTATGATCTTGGTGGAGGTACACCTACAAAACTTTCAGTAGATAATCTTAAAAAGATTACAGAAGCAGTTAATAAATTGTTCAATATTAAAGAAGGAGTAATATTTAGTATTGAGACAACACCCCTTATTGCAGCAAATGAGCCGGAAAAGATTAAAGCAGTATTTGATATGGGTTATAAAAGAATAAGTATGGGTGTTCAAACTGTATCGGAAAAATTATTGTCAGAACTTGGGAGAGACGGCTCTAAAAGTATATATGAAAGAGCTGTCGAAAATATAAGGAAGGCGGGCTTTGAGAAATTTAATATTGACCTTATGTACGGTTTTTTACACCAAAGTGAGCGAGATTTTGATAATACATTACATTATGCAGTAGGGTTAGGCCCAGAATACATTACCTTATATCGAAATAGATACAAAGGAACAAAGATAGAAAGCGAAGCAGGTGGAGTATCTATATATAAAGCGATGTATCAATATCGCATAGCATATCGTGTTCTTACGGAAAATGGTTATATGGGCAATATAGGAAAGAACACTTTTAGCAAAGTTGAAGGTGATTATGGTACAAGTGATTATTTGACAACTCGTGTTATTAAAGGCACACCTTATGTTGGAATGGGACTTGGTGCTCAGTCCTTTGGAATGAATTATCTGGCGTATAATTTAGGTGCGGCAGAAAAAAAGATGGAACGATATAGGAAGGCTATTAACGAAGGTAAATTACCATTTCAAGATATCTATCGATTGCCACAGGACGAGAGTATCGCAAAAATGGTATCGGTAGCATTTTACTTTGCATTTATAGATATGGATGCGTTTAAGAAAAGATTCGGTTTGGACTTTTGCGAGAAGTTTAAGAGTGAGATTAACTTTGTACTTGAAAATGGATTAATGGAAATTAAGGGTAGCAGAATTTATCTTACAGAAAGAGGTTCAGATTATATTAATGGCGTGATTCCATTGTTTTATTCTGAAAGGTCGAAGGAAGAACTTCAGACAGTATTTTCAAATAGTAAACGTTCAGAAAAGTCGGATGAAGAGATATTTTTGTCTGCCTACAATATCGAAGAGTATGATAGACCGTCAGTTACAACAGATATAGTAACATTTGGAATCAAGTCAGAACAGGAAGATACATATCGTCATAATCCAAAAAGTAATTTGTCCGTGCTTTTGATTAAAAGAGGCGAACACCCATTTATGAATAGTTGGGCATTGCCAGGAGGATTTTTGAGAGCTGATGAAACTATAGAGGAATGTGCGTTAAGAGAAATTAATGAAGAAACAAATGTTACACCATCAGCGCTTACTCAATTTGGACAGTTTAGTGAGATTGATAGAGACCCACGAGGAAGGATTATTTCAAACGCGTTTTTATCTGTAATTAACCAGGATGATTTGAAAATTATGAGTGGTGATGATGCAATTGATGCAAAATGGTTTGAAGTATATTTTGATGAAGCTAAGGAAGATAAGTATATATTAAAACTTAAAAATGGTGATGTTGTTCTGAGCGCGTCGCTTTTGAAAAAGGCGCGTCGATTTGGAAAGGTAGAATTTGAAATCTTGGAGGGAGAAGCTCTTGCATTTGACCATGCTAAAATAATTGCAACAGCTATTACTACGTTAAGAAAAAATGCAAAAGATTTTGAGTTCATTTTTGAGTTTTTGCCAGAAAAGTTTACATTAACAGCCGTTCAAAATGTGCAGGAAGCAATAATGAATATTCCAATTCTTCCAGCTAATTTCCGTCGAAAAATCGCTGATTATGTGGAGGAAACCGACGAGTATATGACAGGAGCGGGACATAGACCGGCGAAATTATTTAAACGAATTTAATGCGCAATCTGAGCGGTGTTGCGCGCAAGATAAAACACATAAAATAGTGATATGAAATAAGCTACGAGCAACTGTTGCGCATTTATTTGTGAAATTTGTATAAAAAAAATATTTATTTTTGGGAAACAAGTTACTTGTTTGCGCAATTGAAAAATGATAATATGTGTATACAGTGACTCATAGGTGTTATGTGAGTTAAAAAATGAAAGGTGGAAAAGAGAAAATGAAAAAGAATTTTTTTAAGAAAATTGTAACAGCAGTTGTTACAACAGCTATGGCAGTAAGTGCTATCGTGGCAATGCCAACAGAAGCTAAGGCCGCTACTGATAAGGAAATCTACTTACAGGTGGAAGAAGATGATACATATGGTATCGGTTTGTGGAATGGCTATACAGGTTTGACAGTGAACGCTGAATATATGGAAGGTTCTGATTGGATTTACCAGTTTACAAAAGTTGAAGATGGTCTTTACAAAATAAGCGTTACAACAGATGGCGAAGTTTCACTTGTTGGTCTTCAGATTTATAAGGGTTCTAAAGATGGTGAAATCGCAAAGAGTGATGCACAGTGGAGTTCAGATGGTGGTGTATTCAATACAGCATTACAGACAGAACTTAATACTGAGAATACAAAGGTTACAATCAGTGGTTATGATTCAACAAACTGGAATTTCTCTACAGTGACATCAACAACAGACACAGCAACAGATGCTGACACAACAACAGATAACGACACAACAGCAGGTGACGACACAACAACAGATACAAACACAGATACAACAACAGATACAACAACAGATACAAACACAACAACAACACCTGACACAGGTGACACAGCAATGGTTGCTTTATACTTAGCAGTAGCAGCTCTTGCAGTAGTAGTTGTATTAAAGAAGCAGACAGTAAATAACTAATTTTTTCCTTCTTTAGTGTAATATAAATAATAAAAGCCACCGCATTTACGATTAGGTAGATGCGGTGGTATTTTGTAGTTTTAATATTTGTAACTATTCTTATTTAAGTATCTGAACAAATCTGCGTCCAACGGGCCCGCTTGTCAACGTATCCGTCAAATCAGCCCACTTTGTTTTCCCTGTAATATCTGTGGTGTGATGATAGTAAGTATATCCTATTCGAGGATAATCTACGCCGTAACCTTTGGCATATTCATTAAGTGTATGACCAATTAAATTAAAGGTCATATATACCGTTATAATTTGCTCGTAAGTTGAATTTTCAGCATTGTCCTCATATATTTCCGGGAAAATAATAAGTCTATCATAATATGCGTCACGTTCAAAGGAGTTAGGAAAAATAGTAAGCTTTGCCAACGGCTTATTATAGTCCGTTATAGCCATATCACTATCGAAGCAATACACTTCGTCATAAGAAACTGTTTTGTCGTCAGCAAGGATAGTGTTACCATTGTTATTTGTAACATATAGCTTTTGATTGATGCGACAGTCTACCGCAAAATCCAGACCCAACCAGTCGATTAATATAAAATCAGTTTCCCTATATTTAGGCATTTTGGTCCATTTAAATGTAAGTGTTACATATGCCTTAGAATCTTCGACATAATAATCAAATGTTTTTTCCATGTACGAATTAGAACATGTAGCAGCCATATTTTCCTGGTCATATTGATTGTTGGCAATCTCTAATTTAATTCCTGTAACCTTGGAAATATCTATTACCTGATTGAATATGTATTTTTCGCATTGTCCATTTTCGAACTTGTCAATTCCCTCTGCAAGTTCATTATCAACAAGAGTTATTGAACCATCTGTTGTTTCTAAGCTTAAGTCCATAACATAAGGCGAAAGGTTTTCATACACAACCACGCTTGTCCTAGAAACTGCAATTGGGTTAGTGCATGTATCATCGATAAGGTACATAGCATCACTGTTATTTCCAAGGTCAAATTCATAGCCTCCATGGGAATTTGATGCCGTAATATAAGCGCTAACAGTCCCTGTCTCTGAAGTTTCAGGCAATAAATTCATATATATATAAACAGAAATTTTGTTGCCTTGAAAGTCCGAATTATAATCCATATTAACATATCCGTTGCCATCAACCATAAGTCGCAGAGTATCATCAGTTGAGTCTGTGTCTTTATTATAAAGGTTAATGTCCATGTACAGATTAGAGCTGTTTAGCTCGATTTGATCCTTTATGGAATATTCCTTTGGAACCTCAATTGTAAAAAGACAGCAGCCATCCATAGTAATGGCGTCATAGTATTTCTTTTCAAGTGTAATAGTAAATTCACCTATTTTTTTCTGGTCGCCACAATCCTTCATTAGGTTTTGATATTCTTCGTTAATAGTGGAAAAATTCAACATGCCATCAGCATTTTGACGCTTATCAATAATATACTTTCCACCCACAATAAGTGTGGCTATAATAACAAGTCCCAATGCCAGGCGGTACACATTCTTAACCCATGTAATATTCTTAGTAGGCTTTTTCTTCCTTGTATGAGTCTTTGCCAGTGCCAGCTTGTTAAATGGCTTAATCACAAAATAAATTGTAGCGCACAAAATAATAACAACTAAACCTCTTACATATAAGCGTGTATCACTAATATCATAAAGGAATGATAAATCCAGTAAATCATTTACAATCTGATATGCAAGCACCTGTATTGCGAAGATACCAATAAAAACTGTAGCTGCAATGTGTAAAACAGCCCTATGCATCAATCGTATGACTATCACTGCTGAAAGCATTGCCATTAGGCATAAATAGTAATTGGTAAACAAATACTCATTTTCTTCGTAATGATAATATTCAGTAGCTTCGTTGCCAATTAAGGCTGTTGATAAATTAAGTATCATATACGCAGCAGCAAGGCTGAACATCAAAAATGCATCAGGTATCAGTCTGTCAAAAATGTATCTTCTTGGTGAAGCTGCAACGCATTCGTTCACTGTTAGTGAACAAAATGCCATTGCAATCAACGAAGGTCCAAGAATCAGGAATGCCACACCAAAAGGAGCATATACTGTAAAAAACATTAGATACAGACCAAAAAGATATAGGATTATACAGGCTAAAACATTAGGAACAAGGCTGTTGCTGTATTTAAATAATTTTAATGCTTTGAAAAAATCCTTTATCATATATGTCACCCCCTTAATCAACTGTTATTTTCTGCAAAAACTCTCTACCGATAAGTTGTCCCGGTGAAGTCTTCTCGTAATAGTCATATACAGACTCATGTACAAACTCGATGGATAAGTCAGCAGTATGGTGATAATAACTGCATTGTATCATCGGTGAATCATATCCGGAAAGATACAAAAAATCACGCGCATTGTAAAGTAAAACCAATTCTACAGTTATTACCTGACTTATATATGTATCAGAAGAAGTATCCTCACATATTTCAGGGAAAATATACATACCATCAGAATAAATATCATATTTGTCCGATGTCAAGACTACACTTGGTTGATATCTTTCGCGCATATCAGTAAGTTCTTTTTCATCACAAGAAGTAGTGTTATTGCCATCTGATTGTTTGTACATAGTTCTAGTTACTTTGCAAAGACTACGCTCAAAACCCTCAATAAAGCTATCAGTATAATAATCTTCACTTAGCCAGTTGAGACCGTCCCAATCAATTTTTATAACGTCTATTTCCCTGTATTTAGGCATCTGTGTCCATTCAAAATTCATAGTAACATATACAAATGAATTTTCTTTGTCATACTCGTATTCAATGGTCTTCTTAAGATGGGAGTTTGCACTGGATACGTAAGTAATATTATCCTCTGTAGCCTCAGTGTTCTCACTGCATTCTAAGATGACATTTGAGAGGTCGGAAACTGAGATGGTCTCAGCAAATATAAACTTTGTATAATCATTAGTTTCATATTTTTCAACACCTTCAGCAATGTTGTCCGTTGAATCACATATATTAACAAGCTCATTTTTCATTTGTAGACCGAGCTTATCTACATTATTCTGGTCAAATACAATCAGACTTGTATTTGAAACGGCAATCTTGATTCCGTCAATATCAAATTCCTTGCAATCTGATTGATTTCCCAAGGAAATGTAAGAACATTCAAGCTCTGGATATTGCTTTTCTTCGCTTTCGTCAAAATAGACTTTAAAGTATTCTTCACGCCATTTTGTGCAATTGTCATCTTCATAGAATCT
>CAYWDL010000116.1:0-6497 GCA_964457015.1 uncultured Roseburia sp.
GAACTGCATTTGGTGACTGTGGCGAAGGTTTCCTTAGAATTTCTTATGCATATTCTATGGAACAGTTAAAGGAAGCATTGTCAAGAATTAAACATTTTATAGAAGGATTGGAAAAATAATGTTAAATATTGTTTTACACGAACCTGAAATCCCTGCAAATACAGGCAATATAGGTAGAACCTGTTGTGCCACAGGCACAAGGCTCCACCTTATTGAGCCTATGGGATTTAAGATAAATGAAAAATCTGTAAAGAGAGCAGGACTTGACTACTGGGACAAGCTGGATGTTGTGATTTACGACAGCTACGCAGATTTCGTAGAAAAAAATCCTAATGCCAAGATTTATTATGCAACCACAAAGGCACCACAGTCTTATGATGAGGTGTCCTATGAGGAGGATTGTTACATAATGTTTGGTAAGGAAAGCGCAGGCATTCCTGAAAATATATTGGTAAACAATGAGGAAACATGTGTGAGAATTCCGATGAACCCGGATATACGTTCTTTGAATTTGTCCAATTCAGTGGCTATTATATTGTATGAGGCGCTGAGACAGAATCAGTTTAAGGGAATGAAGCTGGAAGGGAAGCTGAGGAATTATCAGTGGAGTGGAAAGTAGTAAAAGGTACGAAGCTGTCAGTTGTGGCAGCTTCTTTTTATCACGTAAACTTGTAAAAAAGTGTGATTATATTCACATAATTTTGAAAAAATATGTGATTTCTGTTGATTTGTTGTTTAAAAATGCATATAATACATATATGATGAAAGAAACTGTAGATATATAATTTAGTGCTGATTGGATGTGAGAGTATGAGAAGATATATTTTAGATGATTTACGAAAATGGAAAGATAGCAAACGTCGAAAACCATTGATTATTAGAGGGGCAAGGCAGGTTGGAAAGACTTGGGTATTAAAGGAGTTTGGAAAAGAATTTAAAGATGGTTACGCATATTTTAATTTTGATAAAGATGTAGAATATAAGCAGTTTTTTGAAACAACCAAGGATGTTAATCGAATTGTAAAGAATTTAGCTATGGCTAGCGGACAGAAGATTACAAAGGATACACTTATTATCTTTGATGAAATTCAGGCCTGTGAGGAAGCATTGAATTCTCTTAAATATTTTTGTGAAGATACACCTGAATTTTATGTTGCTTGTGCAGGTTCCTTGCTTGGTTTGATGTTGGCAGGGGGGTTTCCGGTTGGAAAAGTTGATTTTCTTAAAATGGGACCTATGACTTTTAAAGAATTTTTACTTGCGGACGGAGATGACAATTTAGTTGAATATATTTCTCAGGTAGATGAGATTGAAAACATTCCTGAAGCTTTTTTTAATCCTTTATGTGAAAAACTTAAAATGTATTTTATAACCGGTGGGATGCCGGAGGCGGTGCTTGTATGGAGCGAAGATAGTGATATAAATGAAGTGGATAGAGTGCTGTCAGATATATTATCTTCGTATGAAAGCGATTTTGGAAAGCATGCGCCTATAGTGGATGTACCTAAAATAAGGCTTATTTGGGATTCATTACCTTCACAACTTGCGAAAGAGAACAAAAAGTTTTTATATAGTGTTGTTAAAAATGGAGCGCGTGCTAGAGAATATGAAAATGCCCTAAATTGGCTTAATGATGCAGATTTGATAAGTAAGGTGTATAGAATTACAAAGCCTGCACTTCCTATATCATCATATGATGATTTGGATGCCTTTAAGATATTTATGGTGGATGTAGGCTTGTTGCGGAAACATTCGCATCTTGCATATACTGCATTTATGGAAAATACAAGACTTTTTACGGAGTTTAAGGGCGCACTTACAGAGAATTTTATATTTCAAAGCCTTGTACGTAAGATGGAAGTTGTTCCAAGATATTGGTCTAATACGACCTATGAAGTGGATTTTGTGATACAGAAGGAAAACAATATAATTCCAGTTGAAGTAAAAGCTGGAACTAATGTTAGAAGCACAAGCATCAAAAAATATCAGGAAGAATATAAGGATAGTACACCTTTGGTGGTAAGATTTTCTTTGAAAAATTTGTCCTTAGATGGAAATGTTCTTAATGTTCCGTTGTTTATGGTGGATGAATTAGATAGATTGATAGATATTGCTATGTCAAATTTTAATTAAAGTATTATCTAGATAATTGGTATGTATGAAGAAGATATCCTTTGTGTAATGCATAGGAGGTATTAGATGGTTAAAAAGGTAAAGAAGATTAAAAGACGAAGTCGGAAGTGAATTAAAAAATGTCACAGATTCTTATCTCAAGATTCGAGATAATATTTATCACATTGAATGTCAATCAACAGAGGACTCTTATATGGAAATTCGAATGATGGAATATGATTTCCATATTGCATTAGATAACGTGTATGTTGATGAAAACAAAACTTTTACGGTAGAGATGCCACAATCGGCAGTATTAGTCTTACGGGATAATATCAATTTTGGAGATGTGCTGAAAGTTAATCTAAGGCTTCCAAGATATAGTGAAGCAGGTACATACTATGAAGAAGTGGAGTATGCAGTACCAGTATGTAATATCGCCAAGTATAGTAAAGATGATATCTGCAAGAAAAACTTGCTTTTTCTAACGCCTTATTATATCATAAGATTTGAGAAGAGGTTGGCACAGATAAATGCTGACCCTAACCAGTTGAGTGTACTTAAGGCAGAATATCAGGAGTTATATGAGGAAATAGCAGAGCTTGCGGAAAGAGAAGAAATAGCAAGAGATTATCTTCACGATATTATTTGCCTTACAGAAAAAATCATAGAGCATGTAGCAAAGGATTTGGAAAATGTGAAGCGTGAGGTGAAGCAGATGGGTGGAAATATTATAAAGCTTGACAGAGAAATATTGGTGGAAGAAGCTGAAGCGCGTGGTGAAGAACGCGGCGAGAAACGTGGTGAGAAACGTGGCGAAAATCTTGCTATGCAGTTGATGATGCATATGATGGCAGATGACTGCAGTCAGGAAGATATAGCTCGTGTATCATCGGACAAAGCATACCGTGAGGAAATGTATAAGAAGTATAATCTTAAATAGTGAATAAATGTGACAAAGGATGTAATTGAAAAAAATCGCGGGATGCTCAAATAGAAGTATCTCGCGATTTTCTGCACATTTATAGGAGAATGGTTTACATCATACTCATTGTAATTCCGCAAACCGCAAATTGAAGTATGCTCCATACAAGTCCAACGATTCCGATGATAAGCCCTGCGATGGCGAATTCCTTACCCTTGCCGCCTTTGTCGTTAATATGCATAATAGCTGATATGGCAAATAGTATACCTATTATAGGAACAATGCCAATAAGATTGATGAATAATCCTATGATACTTATAGCTAATGAGCCTACAGCGAGGCTGTTGTTTTTTTCTTCCATGATGTAGGTCTCCTTATTTAAACTCTGCAATAGTTACACCTGTGTCGCCTTCACCGAAAGCACCAAGTCTGTAACTCTTAACATATTTCAACCTCTTCAAATGTTGATGTACAGCATTCTTCAATGCGCCGGTACCACGTCCATGTACAATTCGTACCTGTGGCAAGTGTGCAAGATATGCGTCATCTAAATATTTATCAAGCTCTGATATAGCCTCATCAACAGTCTTGCCGATAAGGTTGATTTCAGGAGAAATATTTAATGATTTTGACATCTTAATCTTTCCGCTTGAACTTTTCTGCAAATTCGGACCGGTGATAACAGGTACATCTACTAGAATCAAATCCTTGATATTTACCTGTGAGCGAAGGATACCCATCTGAACGAAAAGCATACCCTTATCATTTGGCATAGAAGAAACGGTTCCTTCAAGGTTCATACTTAAAACCTTTACGGTATCGCCTATGCGCAAATCCTTTGCAGTAAGATTGCCGGTTTTAGGCTTGTTTTCTTTGACTTTCTTCTTTTTGTCGTTGGCATTAAGCTTTTCACGGGCACCGGTACGAAGCTTTTCAAGCTCCTTGATATCATTGCCGGCATTATTGATATTTCTTATTGTTTCATCGGCAAATGACTTGGCATCCTGCAAAATCTTCTCCGCTTCACGTGTGGCATCGTTGATAATGCGTTCACGTCTGTCATCAAGCTTTTCATATTTTTTCTCAAGAGCTTCTTTAAGCTCCTTAACCTCTTGCTTGTATTTTTCAATTTCTTCCTGCTCACGCTCGATTGTAAGACGGCTTTCTTCAAGGCTTGTAACAACATCCTCAAAGGATTGTTTATCTGTGTCAATGAGCTTTTTTGCGTCGTCAATGATGTAGCTTGGAAGTCCAAGCTTTCCAGAAATGGCAAATGCATTACTTTTGCCAGGAACACCGATTAACAATCTGTAAGTTGGACTTAAGGTTTCTACCGAAAATTCGCAAGATGCATTCTGAACACCCTCCGTAGATAATGCAAATATTTTAAGCTCGCTGTAGTGAGTTGTAGTCATTACCTTTGCATCAAGATTGTGTAAAAATGTCAAAATGCTAATGGCAAGAGCGGCGCCCTCTGTCGGGTCCGTACCGGCACAAAGCTCGTCGAAAAGTACCAGTGACTTATCATCAGCTTTATCAAGTATTTTTATAATATTAGTCATATGTGATGAGAAAGTACTAAGGCTTTGTTCAATACTTTGCTCATCGCCGATATCTGCGTAAATTTCATTAAACACATTAAGAGTTGAGCCTTCGTCACAAGGAATGTGAAGACCTGCCTGTCCCATAAGTGAAAGCAAACCGGTTGTCTTCAATGAAACGGTTTTACCGCCGGTATTTGGACCTGTTACAACCAGTAAATTATACTGGTCACCTAATGTAATGTTGATTGGAACAACTGTTTTCTGATTCAAAAGAGGATGTCTGGCACATTTTAAATTGATGATACCGTCTCCATTAAATATAGGTTCACTACATTTAAGTTCCTTTGATAAAGCTGCCCTTGCAAATATAAAGTCAAGCTCTGATAAAATCAAAAAGTCAGCATAAATTGCATCTGTATATTCTGCTGTACTTGCAGATAAAGTTGCAAGAATCTTTTCGATTTCTTCGTTTTCCTTTATGGCAAGCTGTCTCAACTCATTGTTGAGATTAACAACGCCCATAGGCTCTATAAAAACCGTTGAACCTGTGGCTGACTGGTCGTGGACCATGCCTTGAAAATTGTTCTTATATTCAGCTTTAACAGGGAGACAGTAACGGCCATTACGCATAGTTACAACAAAATCCTGAAGCATAGTTCTAGTGGTTTGTGAATTAACCATGGCATTTAATACATCATGAACCTTCTGGTTAATGTTCTTCATTGAACGTCTGATTGAATTCAGCGCGCTGCTGGCATCGTCAGCGATTTCCTCTTCGGAAATGATACATCTTTTAATCTCATTGTTAAGTGGACTTAATGGCTCCAATTCATTAAACATTTCTGAAAGAGAGTCATTGTAATCCTCACCTTCGGTGTTCTTGGAAAAACTCTTAATCTTAAGAGCTACATTTAAAACTGAGCTGATATCAAGCAATTCTTTAGCTGAAAGATTGCTGCCAACTTCAAGTCTTTTAATATGTTCTGCAATATCGCGAGTACCGGAAAAAGAAACACTTCCCTTTTGCCAAAGCCTTTTGAGAGCATCGCTGGTTTCCTTCTGCATTGCCATGATTTTTTGAATATCAGTTATAGGTTCAAGCTCGCTACATTTCTTCTGTCCTAAAGGAGTGGTAGAATGAGTCACAAGCTTATCTATGATTTTATTAAATTCAAGGGTTTTTAATACTTTTGAATTCATAGTGTTTCCTTTCTTGCAGGTGATTATTTATGTTTGCATTTGAGTTAATAATACATTATAATAAAGTAAAATTCAATAAATATTCAAAATGAAGTGGCGCAAAATAGTGCGTTTAGAAAGGCAGTAAGAAAATGAAGTACATAGAAACATTACGTGAAGGCGAAAAGATTCAGGAGATATATTTTTGTAAGCATAAGTCAACAGCCATGACAAAGACCGGAAAGCAGTATGATTCAGTTGTTTTGCAGGACAAAACAGGTGCTGTGGATGGTAAGATATGGGACCCTAATTCGTTGGGGATAGATGATTTTGATGCTATGGATTATGTGGATATTGTGGCTGAAGTTACGGTGTTTAATGGAATAACACAGCTTAATATTAAGAGGGTGAGAAAGGCTCATGAGGGTGAGTATGATGAGAGAGAGTATTTGCCTGTATCAGAAAAGGATATTGATACAATGTATAATGAGCTTAAAGGTATTATAGGAACGGTTAAAAATGAATATCTTAAGAAATTATTGGAAATGTTCTTTGTGGAGAATGATGGTCTTGTAAAAAGAATTAAGGGTCATTCTGCAGCAAAAAGTGTTCATCATAGCTTTGTGGGTGGTCTTTTGGAGCATACGCTTTCTGTAACAAAGATTTGCGATTGTTTTGCGGGGCTTTATCCGATTATCAATAGAGATTTGCTTGTGACAGCTGCCATTTTTCATGAC
>CAYWDL010000117.1:0-6492 GCA_964457015.1 uncultured Roseburia sp.
CTGAAACAATGTTCAAGGAAGGTATCAAGAAGACAATCGCTTGGTTCTTCGAGAATGAAGAATGGATGAACAACGTAACAAGTGGTGATTACCAGAAGTATTACGAAGAGATGTACAAATAAAACAATTTGGAATTGGATGGAGACGAATATGTTTAAGAAATTTAAAAGGTATAATTTCCTTTTTGTAGAATTAGTGAAGAGAGATTTTAAGAAAAAGTACAAAAGAACTGTACTTGGAATGCTTTGGAGTATTATATCACCACTTCTAACACTTTTGGTTATGGCATTGGTGTTCACGAAGTTTTTTGGAAATACAATAGAGCATTATGTTATATATTTGTTTTCAGGCAATTTGGTTTTTAGTTATTTTAGCGATGCGACTACAGGCGGTATGAGATCATTGCTTGAAAATGCAGGCATATTCAGTAAAGTTGATGTGCCAAAATATATGTTTTTGCTTTCAAGAAATGTTCAGGCGTTAATAAATTTCGGATTAACACTTATTGTTTATTTCGTATTTGTATTGGCGGATGGAATTGTTCCTACATGGAGATTCCTCTTACTGCTGTTTCCAATAGCCTGCATCGCTATATTTAATATTGGTGTAGGTATGATTTTGTCAGCTCTATACGTGTTCTTTAGGGATGTGGAATATTTGTATAGTGTATTTACAATGTTGCTTATGTATATGTCGGCTATATTTTACAATGTTGACAGATTTTCAGCAATTGGACAAAAAATGTTTTATTTAAATCCTGTATATTCATATATTTCCTATTTTAGAAAAATTGTCCTGTACAATGGTGTGCCTTCGTTGCAGCATCATTTACTTTGTCTGGTATATGCCCTTGTTGCATTAGGCATTGGCGCATTTATATATAAAAAATACAATTATAAATTTTTATATTACGTTTAGAATATCGTTTATTTTAATATAAGGAGTATGCAGGTATGATGTTAAAGGTTGAAGATGTTTCCATAAGATATATATCTGGAACATTTAAGGATATTGGATTAAAAGAGTATTTTGTAAGAAAGATAAAGGGAGAGTATGAAGTAACGGAATTTTGGGCGGTTAAAGGAGTAAGCTTTTCGATTGATGAAGGTGATATGTTGGGTATTATCGGTACAAATGGTGCGGGAAAGTCAACATTATTAAAGGCTGTATCCGGCATTATGATTCCAACAAAGGGTACTGTGACAAGAAATGGAACCATTGCAGCACTTTTGGAATTGGGAAGTGGCTTTGATGGTGAGCTTACAGTTAAGGAAAACGCGTACTTGCGTGGTGCCATGCTTGGATATACAAGGCAGTATATGGATGAAACTTATCAGCAGATAATTGATTTTTCGGAGCTCAAGGAATATGAAGATAGACCATTCAAGCATTTATCGTCAGGAATGAAGTCGAGATTAGCATTTTCTATTGCTTCATTAGTAAGACCGGATATACTTATTTTAGATGAGGTTTTGTCTGTTGGAGATGGAGCGTTTAGAAAGAAAAGCGAAGCGAAGATGAGAGAGATTATTGATAGTGGAGCAACAACAATACTTGTATCACATTCATTAAATCAGGTAAGGGAAATGTGTAATAAGGTGTTGTGGCTTGACCATGGTAAGCAGATAGCTTTTGGCCCTACAGAGGAAATTTGCGACAGATATCAATTGTATTTAGAAGGTAAGATTAAACTTAATTAGGCCATTTAGCTTGATTTTTGGAGTTGTAAAGATGTTTGAAAAAAAGAAAATGAAAGATGGTGTTGTTGTGAGTAATATGCTTGGAGTATATGTATTCGATGATAAAGAGGGATATGTTGATAATTATGTGGTTGATACATTAGATAAAATTGCACCTTTATGTTCCGAATTATGCATCATTGTAAAATCAGAGCTTGATGACAGAGGAAAGGAAATATTATCAAATTATTCAGATAATATCATATTTACCGAAGAGGATTGCACATATTTTATGGCATACAGATACGGAATGGTTTCCGAAAAGATAGCGAACAGGATTGATTCATTTGATTCAGCTTTATTCTTTAATAACAATTTTTATGGTCCTATCTGTGAGGTATCTTCAATTTTTGAGCATAAGGAAATTAATTATCCGTATTGTGATTTGTGGGCACTTGCAGCTGTTGTTGCAAATCCATTTGAGAGTGAATTAAGGTATAACTTTTTAACACATTTTTTTGTGGTTGAAAAAGAATTGTTGCATTCATACGCATTTATGGAATATTGGGACAAGTTGCCTGATTTACAGAATAGTAATGAAATATGGGGGATCAACGAATATTTTACAGAGTTAGGATATGTATGTGATTATATTTATGACACAGCATCGTTTGATTCTATTAATAATACAAAAAATAATCCACTTTTTTTACTTAAAAACGGATACCCATTGTTAAATCGTGAAGTATTTACAGACGAGTTTAACACGGTTTTGACGTTTGGTTTTAAGTCGGACGCGTCGGAGGTTATAGATTATCTTAAGGAAAATACTGAATACGATGTGAATTTGATTTATGATCATATGATACGAACAAATTCACCTTTTGATGTGTCATCTATTTTAGGACAGACATATGTACTTTCAGATAATTGTTCAGAGCTTCAAAACGTAGAAAAAAACACGACAGTAATGGTATTTCATATGTTTTATGATATATTGTTCGACGAAAATGTCGAGTATTTATTGAAACTGCCACAAAATATAGATATTATCGTAACAACAACAACGCCTGAAAAGGTTGAAATTCTTTCTGAAAAGATTAATATGCATAAACGTATTTGCGATAGAACAAAGGTGTTGTTAAGTGAAGGTAATGGTAGAGATATGGCGGGCTTACTTGTTGAGGCAAGGCCGTTTATTGATAAATACAAATATATTGGTTTTACACATGATAAGATGTCATTGCATCACAATAGAACATCAGGACAATCTTTTGCAGACATTATAACTGGAAACATAATTAATAGTGAGAATTATGTGAAAAATATTATTAATGTTTTTGAAGAAAATCCACGAATTGGTTTGCTTGTTCCACCAAATCCGGAGCATGGAAGATATTTTGCTGTTATCGGAAGACGATGGACGGGAAATATTGATTTTTATGAAAAACTATGTAAGATGATAGGAATACCTTTTGACGTGGAGGAAGAAGATAATGCTATGTCATTGGGAACAGCCTTTTGGTGTAGATATGAGGCGTTAAAGCAGCTGTTTGAATATCCTTGGGAGCATAGTTCGTTTCCTGATGAGCCTCTTCCATTGGATGGTTCTATTAGTCATGCAATAGAGAGAGCATTTCCGTACATTGCTAAATACAACAAGTTTACTACAGGAGTTATTTACAGCAAAAGAATGGCTGAAATTATGTTGAATGATAGAGAATACATTTTGACTAATTATATGACTCATATGAATAGATATATAAAAATGGATGGTTCAACATTAAATTCCTATAAAATAAGAACTAAGAATTGGTTTGAAGAAATGTATAAGTTAGATAGTCGTACTTTCTTGAAAAAGAAGAGAAGAAAAGTGAATAGAAATATTCGACTGATAAAGAGTTCAAGATTTTTTGATAAAAAATGGTACTTGGCTAAGTATCCTGATGCTAAGGATTTTAAAGGCTCTGCAGAAGAGCACTATTTGGCATTGGGATGGAGATTGGGATATGACCCATCGGAGTATTTTTCTACAGAAGAATATTTGAAAATTAATCGAGATGTTGATATTGCTGGTGTTAATCCTTTAGTGCATTATTTGACAAGAGGATACGCTGAAGGAAGAAAGTATAATATCGACCACGGCGATTACAGACCGTTGACAAAAAGACGTAAATTAAAACGAGCTATAGGACGTTTGGTTTATTCAGGAAAGATTAAGAAGAATGCTGATGCTAAAATTCTTGTTATGCTTCATATGTTTTATATGAGTAGTTGGAAGGAAATTAAGGAATACCTTAAAAATCTCGATGCATACAATTATGATCTTATAATAACATATCCGGAGAGCATGTATAATGAAGAGGTTTTTGCTGATATGAGAGAATATAAACCAGGGGTTATATTCAGACAGTGCGAGAATCTTGGATATGATGTGGGACCATTTTTGGAGGCTTTAGCTGATGTAAAAACAGAAGAATATGACATAATATATAAGCTTCAGTCAAAGGGCGTTAATAGAAAGCATATTTATATTTATGGTCAGTATTTCAAACACAGAGACTGGTTCTTGAATTTATATGAAGGATGTCTTGGTGCGTTTACTGTTCACAAAACTATTGATAAACTGATGAATAAAGAAAAGGTTGGAATAGTTGCGGCTAAGAACCTTATTATTAAAGACCCTGTTCATAAGCAGAATATGGTTAAGGAATATATGAAGGAAGCCGGGATGAAGATTCCGCCAGAGTACTATTTCGTTTCAGGAACCTGCTTTGCGGTAAAATCAAAGCTAATGAAACCTATACAGGATATGGGTATGACAACAGCTAACTTCCAAAAAGCAAGTGCGGTATTTTCACTTGCGCATAAGATGGAAAGAATCGTGTGCCTTTATATGATGAATGATGGCTATGTGTTTGAAGGAAACGAAGTTATGACTTTGAGAAGAGGCATACTTAGTATGAATAAAGTAGCCAGAAGATTTAAGAAGTATTCAGGTTTAAGGTTGTTGAACGATAAGCGATTTAACATAGATGACGAGTTCGCTTATTTCTATCTTGAAGGACGTCTTATAAAGAAGTATGAGGTTGTTGAGCTTCCTTTATCGGAAATTAAGAGAGAGTGGCTTGGCGAATATATTCCTTTGACAGAATGTTATCCTTATAGATATTTGCAGACTAGAGATCCGAAGATATATGAAGAATATTGTGAGATTAACATGAAAAAATATAGAACCTCAGTTATGTCTATAGAAAGATTTGAGAGTCTGGCAGATTCTATTGATGAGAAAGGCTTTGATGCACGAAACATAGTTATTGTCAACGAAGATAATATCATTGCTGATGGACAGCACAGATGTTGTTATATGATGTACAAAAATGGAGAGGATTACAAAATACCTGTACTTAGATTGTATCCATACCGTGCGAATGAATTTAGAAATAAGCTTAAAGAATATTTAAAAGAGAATATGCCTGAGTTATTCAATATATTAAAAAAGATATATTCAAAGCTGAAGTCTTTAAAGGTTTAAAAGGATTAAACGAAGGTTATGAAAAAAGAAAGATTGGATTATTTGGATAGCATACGAGCTTTGTCTGTGTGTATAATTGTTTTTTATCATTGTATGGTAAGAATGTTGCAATTTGGTATAGGCGGTAGTGAAAAACTGGTTTGTGGAGCAAATTGGAACTGGGGACAATTGGGCGTTTCGATATTTTTTATTATTTCAGGTGTGGCATTAATGTACACATATGGTGATGGAGAGTTTAATGTTGCAGAATATTTCAAAAAGCGTTGGCTTGGAATTTTTCCAGGATATTATATAGCATTTGTGGGCGCATTTCTCATATTATTTTATCTCAATGGCACAGTTAATCACAATGCCGAAAATTGGACGATTATATTGACAGTTTTCGGTTTGGATGGTTGGCTGGCACATCAAATACCAAACTTTTACTTGGTGGGAGAATGGTTTTTAGGTTGTATAATTTTGCTGTACATTATATTTCCTGTGTTGAGATGGCTTGTAAACAAATATCCAATTAGAACAGCGATAATTGCCATAATATATTATATATTGCTTGTACAATTTTATAATATTGAAATGAGAATTGACTGGAACTTTATTACAAGAATAATTGATGTTATGTTTGGCATGTATTTTGTAAAGTATGTAAAAAAGGTTAAGTGGCCTGTAGCCTTGTTATCAATTGTAGTATCTGCGATACTTTGGATAGTGCCTATTAAAGGTGTTGAGAATATGTATTTGATTACACTGGGTGGAATTTCAACCTTTGTGTTTTTGGTTTGGTTTAGCAGATTTTTAAAAGGCGAAATAGTTAGTGATGGAGTTAAAGTTTTAAGTAAATATTCATATTCCATTTTTTTGGTTCATCATCAGGTATTAGCAAGAATGATGAAAAAGTTTGTCAATATACATCTCACTATTCCTGAACAGGTTTCGTTGTTACTTTGCGTATGTATTGTTATAGGTATATATGCTTATATACACAACAAAATTACAGGTAAGGTTGTAGGATATATTAGAAGTAAAGTTGATTTTTTTAAATAGGCATTAAATTAAGAATTATAAGAAAAGTTTCAAAAAGGTCGTTAGTCACGGCCTTTTTTACTTTATATAGCGTAAAAATACTTTTCGAATTGAAGTAAAAAAAGTATTATATTGTTAAATTTGTAAGAAAGTGATATAATTATAAAGATTATACAAAATTTATAACTATGCTTAAAATTCAATGAATTAAACGGAGGATTTAAGAATGAAAGGAATTATTTTAGCAGGCGGAGCAGG
>CAYWDL010000118.1:0-6411 GCA_964457015.1 uncultured Roseburia sp.
TTGCTTTAAAGGGCTTGTGTATTTCGGATTTTACAAGATTAAAAAATTTGGATGGGATAGAAAAAGCGCCTAATTTGGAATGGTTCTCTATGCGTGATGCTGTGTGGGACAAGATGGAAGTTGAATCCTATAAATGTTTTAGCCATACCAATGTAAAGTATTTACATTTTGGAGCGAAAAAGATATTGGACGGGGACCTCTCATTTGTGACTGACATGCCTAGATTGGAAAGGTTTGATTTTCCGCCAAACTTGTTTGAAACAGAAAAGATAGCGTGGGTTATGGCCAAATGCCCAGGTGTGAAAGGATATGCATTTAATATATTTATTGAGGATTTTATGTATAATAAAGAAACTATGGAATATGACATTCCAGCACTGTGTCTTACGGGAAGAGGAAAAAGATGTTTTCCGGCAACAGATACAGTGAAAAAAGAGAAATTAGAAAAAGAATTTTTGGAAATGATAAATAGATATAAAAACAGGCAAATATTATTATGATTTGCCGGAGACTGAACTGGATCAGGTGGGAGTAGAGGATGGATTTTTAATATTTTTCAAAAAGATATTAGAGAATAAATAATACCGCAATCTAGGAAAAGAAATACATAACAACATGACTTAAAATAAACTTACAAAGTAAAGAGGTGATGGTCATGAAATTAAATGAAAACATAAATTTAGTACTAAAATATATTGAAGTGCATCTTGAAGAGGCACTTACAACTGCCCAAATATCACGGATAGCAGGATATTCAGAGTACCATTTTATAAGAACCTTTAAGGAAAATATGAATGTAACTGTGACAGAATACATAATTAAGCGCAGACTTATCAAGGCATCGGAGGATATTTTATCAGGAGATAAGATAATAGATGTGGCGCTTAAGTACGGATGGCAGTCCCATAGCGGATTTACTAAGGCGTTTGTAAAAGAATTTGATTTTGCACCATCACTTCTAAAGGCAATGAAGATTTCAATGATATTTAATGATTTTAATTCGGTCATAGCCGATTCGGTGAAGACCGAATTAATTTTTTGTTGACATTCTCGAATATCGAGTATATAATGAATAAAAATACTCGATATTCGAGAATGGGAGGAGAATATGCCAAGAGCGAAATTTCAAACACTTACAGAGCAGATGTTTTACATACTTTTATGTCTAAAGAATGAGTGTTATGGTATGGATATTTTAGACAGAGTACCATTGATGACAGACAAGAGAGTTAATGTGGGTTCGGGTACACTGTACAACCTGCTTGAGCAGTTTCTTGAGCTGGAATGGATTAAGGAAACCAAGGTTGAAGGTCGTAGAAGAAGCTATATCATAACCGATAAGGGCAAGGAAATGTTGGACAAGGAATACCAGCGTATAAAATCACAGATTGAAGATTACAAAATTATTTTTGGAGAGGAGAAAAAGTAATGAAGGATACAGATAAAAAAATAAAAAGAGTGCCATATAACTTTGCATTTTATGATAGAACCGGTATAAAGAATTTTTTAGAAAAGCAGGCGCAGAAGGGCTGGATGCTTGAAAAATTAACGAGTCTATTTTGGGTATTTAAAAGGATGGAGCCTAAGAATATTCATTTTGCAGTAACATATTTTCCAAAGGCATCATTTTTTGATCCAAACCCATCCCAGGAGCTTGTGCGCTTCAGAGAGTTTTGCGAGCATACTGGATGGAAAGGTATTGCTTCCAATGCGGAAATGCAGATATATTATAATGAAGAGGAAGAGCCGACACCTATAGAGACAGAGCCGGCAATTGAGATTAATAATATTCATAAGACTATGAAAAAATGGTTTTTGCCGAATTACATTTTTGTTATCATAATTACCCTTTTTCAGCTGGTGTGTCATATGACACGTTTTAATATTGCTCCATTAGAGAATTTGTCGAATACATATTTTTTGATGTCATTACTTTGTTGTATTATAGTTTTCTTAATGCTTGCAGTGGAATTTATAAGCTATCATAAATGGAGAAAAAAGGCAATTCGCCTGGCTGAGAAGGAAATGTTTGTGGAAACATCGGGCTATACAAATTTTCAGATACCGGCAGATATTATGATGTGCGTAGGATTAACATTTTTGATGGCATCAATTGTCGGTGAAAATGTTGTACCTGTAGCGTTAGGTGGAGTAGCGTGCATTATTTTAGGCTCAATTGCCATTGTTTCAATTGCAGAAATTATGAAAAAGCGTAATGTACCGAAAAGTGTTAACCGTATTATTTTTATACTTATGATAGTTTTTATGTGCGTTTTGAGTATTACGGTGATGATTGTTGGGGCAAGTGCTATACTAAAATCTACAAAAAAGAAGCCTACGGATACATATGAATTTAATGGAATAACTTACAAGGTGTATGATGATGAAATACCACTTAGAATAGAGGATTTGGTGGATACAGATTATGACAAATTTTCATCAGAGTGTTCAACTGGTAGCTCGATTTTTTCGGAGTATATGAAGGCTGTACAAAAGACACGTTTTGACGCAGAGGAGTTTCAGCAAATTAGCTATACTGTAACAAAGGTTAAGATGCCATTTATGTATGAGTTCTGTAAAAAAATGCAGCTTAAATCGGCTGAAGAATACCATGGCGTACCAGGTGATGGGGATGAATATTGGTATGAATTGGTAAAAATTGATGAAAAGCCGTGGAAGGCTGATTTGGCATATCAAGTGTATTTTGGAGAGGCAGCAATAGGACATTATATAATCTGTTATGATAATTATATTATTGAATTTATATGTGAGGATGATTTTGTACTAAGTGATGAACAGAAGTCTATAATAGTTGAAAAAATTTGTAAATAAATATTTCAAAAGGACACACAAAGGATACATCCGTATTTTAATATATCATCGTCGAAACCAAATTTAACCAAAAAGCGAGGTGCAAAAATGTATCAAATATTACTTGTTGAAGATGATTCACAAATCAGGGAGGTAATAGAGGACTTTTTTCGGGCAAAAAGTCAGGGACAGATAGAACTTCATGTAGCTTGTGATGGCAATGAAGGTCTTGAGGCCATTTATGAAAATGAGTATGACCTATGCATGCTGGATGTCATGCTCCCAGGTGCAAGTGGCTTTGAAATCTGTCGCGTCATTCGCGAACATAGTATTGTTCCTATTATCTTCATCACAGCAAGAAATCAGGAAGAAGACAAGCTATATGGTTATGATTTGGGTTGCGATGATTATATTGTAAAGCCGTTTTCGTTAGCAGAGCTTTATGCCAAGACACAGGCGCTTTTGAAGAGAGCTAAGGGGCTGGTGGCATCGCCTGAATTAGTGTGTGGGAATATTGTTTTAAATCCTGCAAGATTTACAGTAAGCGTGAATTCACAAGCGGTAATTTTGCCACCAAAGCAATATGCGCTTTTAAAGTATCTTATGGAGAATAAGAATATGGTAATAGAGCGTGAAAATTTGCTAATGCGCATTTGGGGATATGATTATGAAGGGAACGATAGAGTTGTGGATAATCATATTAAGAAGCTGCGCAAGGCATTGGGTGCTGCCGGAAGCCAGATAAAGACTGTTATAACGAAGGGGTACAAGATTACGGATTAGTAGGAGGAGTGTCTTAATGAAGAAAACTAAGAAAAAAAATTCTGTAGCATTACTACGGAAGAGAAAAAGCTTTTTTAGAGTTTTTATAGGAAAATGGGTAAGTCTAATGATGGTAGCTGCCTTGATTTATACAATTGTATTCAATAATGTGATAAATGAAGGTATAACATATGCAAGAAATGTATATGGACACGCAAAAGATTATATTGTGGAAAAAATTAACAATGGACCAGTAGAGGGTGAGGGAGAGGATTTTTATATAAATCGTATTACATGTAGTATGTTGATGAGGCAGGAGATGGGAACAGCTTCAATTCTCTTTAATGCTGAAACAGGAGAAATTATTGCAGATTGTAAGGAAAAGATGATTTACTTCCAAAAAAGAGATAATGGAGAAAAAATGAGTCTTATTTATCTTGCATCTATGGAGGAGATTGAGGGCTGGAGTGAATATAAGCAAAGAGTAAAAGGATATGATGAGTTTTATTCTCGCATATATGAAAGTAGTAAAGTAGATAATGTTTATATCAAAGGTTCTTCTATGATTCCTGGTGAATTTACGATGAAATGTGATCTATATAGTGGATTCAGTCAGGAATTGGAAGAAAAGGAAGTTATAACCTTTAAAGCAGATGAAATTCCAAATGGGTACGAGAAAGTAGAAGTATCGGAGGATGGATCACCGATAATGATTTTGGGATATAGTCCGGATGAACCAAATACAAGTAATTGGAGTGAAGAAAGTTATAATCAGCTTATGAAATATTATGAGCACTATGTTGAACGCTGTATAAAAGGCGGACAGGAAGTAGATATTTCAGGAACATTGACTACATCTGGAAGACGGAGCTTTGAAGGACAGGATGAATTGCTTCTTGCAAATGGTGAAAAGGCAATACTGATGACAGTACTTGTGTATGATTATTATGATGAATATGGCTTTGTGATGGCATTGGCAGCGGTTATAACATTTATACTGGTGCTTATAGTGTCATTGATATGTGCTAAACTTTCATATACGAGACTTAAAGCAGGGTACGACATGGAGGATTACAGAAAAACCCTGATGAACACCATGGCTCACGACCTTAAGAGCCCGCTTATGTCCATATCAGGTTATGCAGAGAATCTTCGCAACAACATTAACACGGACAAACGTGAGCATTATTCGGAAGCTATTTTGGGAAATGTGAAGTATATGAATCATATTATTGAATCGGTTCTTGCTCTTGGCAAAACTGAAAATGCGGCCTTGACCCTTAAGAAGGCGAAAACCAGCATTAAGCCACTGATTGAGGAGAGCATAAAGAAATATGATTTGCAGATGAAGGAAAAGAAGCTTTTATTAAATATTGAGGGAGATGTAGAATTAAATATAGATGCTTCACTTTTTGCTCAAGCAATGGATAATTTGCTTGGAAATGCAGTTAAATACGCAAGCAATGACAGTACAATAAGAGTCAGCATGAAGGATGGAATAATCGCTTTTGCAAATAGCTGTGATGATTCTTTGGATGTTGATGTGAATACACTTAGTCAGCCATTTATCGTGGGAAATGCCAATAGAAGTGATAAATGCGGAAGTGGTCTTGGACTTGCCATTGTAAACAATATTTGTGAACTTCATGGCTTCCAATTGAAGCTTGAATACCAGGAAAATATGTTTACAGCAAAGATATGTAAATAAAGCTACAAAAAAGCTACCGTAATTCGGTAGCTTTTTTGAATAATAATACAGTGATTTTTGACAAATCCATCAAATCATCTGATGAGCTTGCAAGGTCTGCAGCGGAGTCTTTAATGTTTGTAACAATATTCTTAAGATCCTCCTGCAATGAATAAGATATGCTGTACATATCACCCAATTCATCATTACGTTGAAGAGCTTTTTTATTTGCTTCCTGTCTTAAATCACCGGTAGATACAACTTCAAGGAAGCTCTTTGTTCTCTTCATATTTGTAGCCATTCCTCTGGCGAAAATAAGAATAACAACAATAAATACTACTGATATAATAACTGAATATAATGTAATCTTATTTGTTTCAGCCTGAATCTGCGAATTTACTTCTGTAGCCGGCTTTCCTGCAAAAATACATCCGGCAATAGAACCGTCAGTGTTAACAAGAGGCTTGAAGTAAGCGTAGTATTCAGTGTCCTGTATTTTAAGGTTAGTGAGGAACACATCCTTGCCATCCTTTATAACCTTCTGGTAAACATCATCAGGCATATGGTCACTACCGGTGATTCGTCCGCCGGCAGTTCTCATAATTGTAGTGATGATAACACGGTTATCATAATAAAACGAGCTCTCGAATCCTGTATTTTCCTTCAATGAATTAAGAAGGGTTGTGTCTCCGGAAATGCCTGCGTCACCCTTATATAGCTTACCGCTCTTACTCATAGTGTAGTCGCCTTCGTAAAGTGAAGAATAAGTCTCTTCAAGGGAAGTGGCAACGATTTTCAGCGAACTTTCAATCTCGCTTTCTAGATTTTTAGTAAGTATTCGTCCGCTCATATTGGATGAAATGTAGCACATGGCAACCAACGGAATGACACAAAGTAATACAAGCTTTCTTGAAAAACTAAGCAATCTTAAATTCTTTTTTCTTTCTTCGTAGGGTACTCCTTTTTGGTGCAAATAGATTACCCCATAATAATCTGAACTTCTGCATTTGTCTGGCCTGCATCGTAAGGAATAACATTACCTTCAACCTCCACGCCGTTTACAAGCATCTTTACTACTCCCTTTTCCACATCATCTGGGTTTGACACCGTGATGTTATATGTTGTGTTTCTGTATTTTCTTGTGATTGTAA
>CAYWDL010000119.1:0-6338 GCA_964457015.1 uncultured Roseburia sp.
ATGTTTGGTCATGGTGCAGGAAGTATTATTTCAAGAAGTCTTGGTAAGCAGGATACAGAAGAGGCTGGAAAGGTGGCGACAACCAGCTTTTTTGCAGCTGTTCTGGCAGGAATTGTCATTATGGTGTTGGGTTTGATGTTTATAGAGCCATTGGCTGTGTTCTTGGGAAGTACAAAAACAATTTTGCCTTATGCCAAAACCTATATTTTTTATATATTACTGGCGGCACCTGTAATGGCAGGAAGCTTTGTGCTAAATAATATACTTCGATATGAGGGAAAGGCTGCCTTGGCGATGATAGGGCTTATAGCCGGTGCGGTTATAAATATATTCGGAGATTATGTTCTTATCAAGATATTTGGAATGGGAATAGCCGGTGCAGGTATATCAACTGCGGTTTCACAGGCAATAAGCTTTTTGATATTGCTTAGTTTATTCTTGATGGGTAAAACTCAAAGTAAGCTTAGAATCAAATCGATTGTTGCAGGAGCCGGAGAGATATTTGGCAGATTGAAGCTCATTGGTATAACAGGTCTTTCAAGTCTTATACGACAGGGCTTGTCGAGCATTGCAACAATGGTGCTGAATAATATGGCCGGAGCATATGATGATGCAACGGTTGCAGCTATGTCAATTGTGTCGAGAATAAGTTTTTTCATATTTGCAGTTGGTCTTGGTATAGGTCAGGGCTATCAGCCTGTTGCAGGTTTTAACTATGGAGCTGGCAAGTATAGCAGAGTTAGAAAAGGATTCTTTTCAACATTGATTATTGGTGAGGTTTTGTTGGGAACATTTGCTATTGTGGGAATGTTCTTTGCAGAAGAGCTTGTTATGATATTTAGAAATGACCCTGATGTTGTGAAAATTGGAGCATTTGCGTTAAGATTCCAATTGGCTGCATTGTTCTTTCAGCCGTTGGCGGTATGTGCAACAATGATGTTACAAAGTGTTGGAAAAAGCTGGTGGGCAGCGCTTTTGTCATCTATGAGAAGCGGACTTTTATTCCTGCCAACCATATATATCGCGTCAAATATTTGGGGAAAACAAGGTATTGCTGTATCACAGCCGATAGCGGATGTGTTGGCGTTTGTTGTGACAATTCCCTTTGTTGTGATGTATTTTAGAAAATTGCCGAAGGAAGATAAGACTGATTGACACAAGTAATAATCCGGATATAGCACCAAGCTATTTTGGAGATTTAGCAATTGGTTTGTTACTTTGTGTTGTGGGTTGCTGGAAGGATGTTATCAATGCATTCAGGAGTGCCAGTATGCAGAGTCAGAGTATAAATAATCAGACAACATACGACCAGTCAGCATATAATCAGACAATGGGACAGCCGATGCAGAATGATGATATTAATATATAGAGCAAAGTTAGGCAGAAAAGTAATGATAAAAGTTGTAGAGTATAAGTTTGAATACTCTACAACTTTTTTTCGCTAAATCACCAACTTTTTGTTGAAATTACTTGAAAAATATTATATCATAGAGAGATATAGCGAGTATTTGTGAAAATACTTGTTATATACAATAACTGATGGAAAGAAGGAAAAAGTTATGAATTTTAACGTAGCAGTTATTCCTGGCGACGGCATTGGTCCGGAAATAGTTAATGAAGCAAGAAAAGTGCTGGACGCAGTTGGTTCAAAGTATGGTCATACATTTGACTACACAGAAGTCCTTATGGGTGGCGTGTCCATAGATGCGCACGGAGTACCACTCACAGATGAGGCTTTAGCGACAGCTAAGGCAAGTGACGCAGTGTTACTTGGAGCCGTCGGTGGCCGAGTCGGTATTGATAAATGGTACGAGTTACCTCCAAATTTAAGACCTGAGGCAGGTTTGTTAGCAATTAGAAAAGGCCTTGGCCTATTTGCAAATTTAAGACCTGCATATTTATATAATGAATTAAAGGCTGCATGCCCACTTAAGGAAAGTGTTGCAGACGCAGGCTTTGATATGATGGTTGTAAGAGAATTAACAGGTGGTCTTTACTTCGGCGAAAGAAAGACTGAAGAAGTTGACGGCGTTATGACAGCCATTGATACATTGAAGTATGATGAGAATGAGATTAGAAGAATCGCTATTAAGGCATTCGACATTGCTAGAAAGCGTAGTAACAAGGTTATCAGCGTTGACAAGGCAAATGTTTTAGATTCTTCAAGATTATGGCAGAAGGTTGTTAATGAAGTGGCTAAGGATTATCCGGATGTTACTTTAGAGCATATGCTTGTTGACAACTGTGCAATGCAGCTTGTTAAGGACCCATCACAGTTTGATGTTATCCTTACAGAGAATATGTTTGGTGATATTTTATCAGATGAAGCAAGTATGATTACAGGCTCAATCGGTATGTTATCATCAGCAAGCTTAGCTGAAGGTAAGTTCGGTTTATACGAGCCAAGCCACGGCGCAGCTCCTGACATTGCAGGAAAGAACATTGCTAACCCTATAGCAACTATTCTTTCAGCAGCTATGATGTTAAGATATTCATTTGATTTAGATAAAGAAGCTAATGCAATTGAAGAGGCTATTAAGTCTTTACTTGCAGATGGTTATAGAACAGTCGACATTATGTCTGAGGGCATGAAGCAGGTGTCTTGCAGTGAAATGGGCGACTTGATTAGTGAAAGAGTATAAGAAAGGTAAAGGTATATAGATATGAGAAGTGATGCAGTAACAAAAGGTATGCAGCAGGCACCACATCGTTCTTTGTTTAATGCCCTTGGTATGACAAAGGAAGAACTTGACAAACCATTAGTTGGTATTGTTTGCTCATACAATGAAATAGTTCCTGGACATATGAACCTTGACAAGATTGCAGATGCAGTTAAGTTAGGTGTTGCAATGGCAGGCGGTACACCAATTCAGTTCCCAGCTATCGCAGTATGTGATGGTATTGCAATGGGACATTCAGGAATGAAGTACTCATTAGTAACAAGAGATTTGATTGCTGACTCAACAGAGTGTATGGCAATGGCTCATAAATTTGACGCATTAGTTATGATTCCAAACTGTGATAAGAATGTACCTGGTCTTCTTATGGCAGCAGCAAGACTTAACATCCCTACAATATTTGTAAGTGGTGGTCCAATGCTTGCTGGTCGTGTTAAGGGTTGTAAGACATCTTTATCAAGTATGTTTGAGGCTGTTGGCTCTTATGCAGCAGGCACAATGACTCTTGAGGATGTTGAAGAATTCGAGAATAAGGCTTGCCCAACATGTGGTTCATGCTCAGGTATGTACACAGCAAACAGTATGAACTGTTTGACAGAGGCTCTTGGTATGGGGCTTCCTGGAAATGGTACAATCCCTGCTGTTTACTCTGAAAGAATTAAGCTTGCAAAGCATGCAGGTATGAAGATTATGGAACTCCTTGAAAAAGGAATTAAGCCTAGAGATATTATGACAAAGGAAGCATTTGAAAATGCTTTAACAGTAGATATGGCACTTGGATGCAGTACAAACAGTATGCTTCATTTACCAGCTATTGCAAATGAAGCTGGAGTTGATATAAACCTTGATATTGCAAATGAAATCAGTGCCAGAACTCCTAACCTTTGCCACCTTGCACCAGCTGGTCATACATATATTGAAGATTTAAATGAAGCTGGCGGTGTATACGCAGTGATGAATGAGCTTAACAAGAAGAACTTATTACATACATATTTGATTACAGCTACAGGTAAGACAGTTGGAGAAAACATTGAAGGCTGTGTAAATAAGGATCCAGAAGTTATCCGTCCTATTGAGAACCCATACAGTGAGGTTGGCGGTATCGCAGTTTTACGTGGTAACTTAGCTCCAGATACTTGTGTTGTTAAGCGTTCAGCAGTTGTTCCTGAAATGCTTAAGCATTCAGGTCCTGCAAGAGTATTTGATTGTGAAGAAGATGCAATTGACGCTATTAAGTCAGGCAAGATTGTTGCTGGCGATGTAGTGGTTATTAGATATGAAGGTCCTAAGGGTGGTCCTGGTATGAGAGAAATGCTTAATCCTACATCTGCAATCGCAGGTATGGGACTTGGTTCATCAGTAGCTCTTATTACAGATGGTCGTTTCTCAGGTGCTTCAAGAGGTGCTTCAATCGGTCACGTATGTCCGGAAGCAGCAGTAGGTGGTCCTATCGCATTAGTTGAAGAGGGAGATATCATTAATATTGATATTGACAATCACTTACTTGAGCTTGCAATTTCAGAAGAAGAATTTGCAGCTAGAAAAGCTAAATGGCAGCCAAGGCAGCCAAAGGTTAAGGATGGTTACCTTGGAAGATATGCATCGCTTGTAACAAGTGCAAGCAAGGGTGCGGTACTTAAGAGTAATATTTAATGGAAATGCGAGGTACAGATTATGCAGTTAAATGGTTCAGAAATTATTATTGAATGTTTAAAAGAACAAAAGGTTGATACTATCTTTGGTTATCCAGGTGGTACAATTTTAAATGTTTATGATGCTTTATATAAGCACCAGAGTGAGATTAAGCACGTTCTTACATCTCATGAGCAGGGCGCATCTCACGCAGCAGATGGTTATGCAAGAGCAACTGGTAAGGTTGGTGTTTGTATGGCTACTTCAGGTCCTGGTGCTACAAACTTAGTAACAGGTATAGCTACAGCTTATATGGATTCTGTTCCACTTGTAGCTATCACAGCAAACGTTGCAAAGCCGGCTCTTGGTAAGGATTCTTTCCAGGAAATCGACATTGCAGGCGTAACAATGCCTATTACAAAGCATAACTACATTGTTAAGAATGTAGAAGATATTGCTAATACAATCAGAGAAGCTTTCTACATTGCAGCATCTGGCAGACCGGGTCCTGTGCTTGTTGATATTACAAAGGATGCTACAGCAGGTGTTTGCGAATATGAATATGTAGAGCCGAAGGCTATCGAAAGAAAGACAGAAACTATTTGTGAATGTGCAGTAGATGCAGCTATCGAGCTTATCAAGGAGGCTAAGAAGCCATTTATCTACATTGGTGGTGGTGTTATTGCAGCTGCAGCTAATGAAGAATTAGCAGAGTTTGTTAAGAAGGTTGATGCTCCGGTTTGTGATTCTCTTATGGGTAAGGGTGCATTTGATAACAACAACGAGCTTTACACAGGTATGATTGGTATGCACGGTACAAAGGCATCTAACTTTGGTGTTTCAAAGTGTGATTTACTTATTGCCATCGGTGCAAGATTCAGTGATAGAGTAACAGGTAATGCTAGCAAGTTCGCTAACAATGCAAAGGTTATTCATATTGATGTTGATGCAGCTGAAATCAACAAGAACGTTAAGGCTGACGTAAGCATTATCGGTGATGCTAAAGAGGTTCTTGCAAGAGTTAATGCTAAACTTGATTCGCAGAACCATGCAGAATGGGTTGCTGAAGTTAAGGAAATGAAGGAAAAATTCCCACTTTCATACAATCAGGATGCTCTTACAGGTCCATACGTAATCGAAAAGATTTATGAAGCTACAAAGGGTGACGCTGTTATTACAACTGAAGTTGGACAGCATCAGATGTGGGCAGCTCAGTTCTACAAGTACAAAGAGCCAAGAACTCTTATTTCTTCAGGCGGTCTTGGTACAATGGGTTATGGTCTCGGCGCTTCTATTGGTGCTAAGATTGCAAGACCTGACAAGAAGGTTATCAATATTGCAGGTGATGGATGCTTCAGAATGAACATGAACGAAATCGCTACAGCAGTTAGATATAATGTTCCAATTGTACAGGTTGTTATTAACAATCACGTACTTGGTATGGTTAGACAGTGGCAGACATTGTTCTATGGCCAGAGATATTCTAATACAATATTAAATGACGCAGTTGACTTTGTTAAGCTTGCAGAGGCTATGGGCGCTAAGGCTTACAGAATAACATCTAAGGATGAGGTAGATGCAGTTCTTGCAGAAGCTCTTAATCAGGATGTTCCAGTTGTTATCGAATGCCAGATTGCAGAAGATGACAAGGTGTTCCCAATGGTTGCACCAGGCGGAGCAATTGCAGAGGCATTTGATGCTAGTGATTTAGAGAACAAATAAGTGTTTTAAAGGAGATTAAAGTGAAATAAATTGCCTGATAGCGAATTTATTTCACTTGAGAATTTGTGCCGAAGACGCCACAAATTCTTTTTATCGCAAATGAGAAACTTTGTTTCTCATTGCGTTCTTTCGACTGCGTCTTCAAGAAAAGGAGGAAAAAAATGTCAAGAGTATATAATTTTTCAGCAGGTCCAGCAGTATTACCTGAAGAAGTATTAAAAGAAGCAGCAGAGGAAATGTTTGATTACAAGGGAACTGGTATGTCAGTTATGGAAATGAGCCATCGTTCAAAGGCTTACCAGGCAA
>CAYWDL010000120.1:0-6317 GCA_964457015.1 uncultured Roseburia sp.
CAACCATGCTTCTGCCTTCAACCTTGGCAGGTTTTTCAACTACAGCACAATCCGCCAACGCTTCCACAAAATCGTCTAAGATATGCTTGCTGCTGTTCATATGAGCCATCTCTCTACCTCTGAATCTAAGCATTACTTTAAGCTTATCACCCTTTGTAATAATCTTTCTTGCCTGATTGATTTTAGTATTAAGATCGTTGCTCTCAATATTTGGTGATAACCATAATACCTTTACATCTACAACCTTCTGTTTCTTCCTTGCTTCCTTTTCCTTCTTAGCTAATTCATATCTGTATTTACCGTAATCAATAATCTTACATACAGGTGGCTTAGCTGTAGGAGCAATCTTTACTAAATCAAGTCCTGCTTCCTTTGCCAACTTAAAAGCATCCTTTGCAGACATAATTCCTAACTGTTCACCGTCTTCACCGATGAGTCGAACCTCTTTGTCTCTGATTTGTTCGTTAATCATTAATTCGCTAATGGTAGTACACCTCCAAATATATTATAATCATTATTACGCACAAAAAAAGTGCGGACAGAAATAATCCACACATCAAACAAACTACCGGCACTTACCAGTAATAACATTCAATATTAACACCAAGTCACCTGATTATGCTTGGGTGAGAGTGGATACTCTGCTTCTTTAACAACTCCGTTATAATAACACAAGTATTCTCTCACGTCAAGCATTTTTTTAATTATTTACATTTAAAAGTTGAACATTCTGTTTCGCCACTTACACATGCGTTTTTACCACAGACATCAATTCCCTTTGCATGGCACATACAATCCTCGTTGTATGCACAATGAACAGCTTCACATATTATCTTACTTGTCTCTGACGGAATTGTTTCAACCTTGTTTGTCATTGAACCTTCCTTGCGAAGACTGAAGCTTGAACAAAGAGTTCCATCAGTTGTATTAGCACTTCTTCCTTCGATTCTAATGCTTTCAAGACAACATTTGTTGTCAGCATTATGAGAACATGTTTTTACATTACATTCTAAAATAGGCATATTATTTCCTCCATTATTATAATACTTGTAGCATCCTACTTATATATTATTCACCGTTTTTTTTATTAATATCCTAAAAAAAGAAAAAAAGCTGTTGACAACAACAGTCTCCCATATTATACTAACTGTATTAGTTGTGATAGTACAGTTAGTATTTCGCAAAAAAATAATATATTTCCAAGAAAGGGGATGCTTAGATGTTTCAAATCGACCCATTATCAAGGGTTCCTGTATACGAACAGCTTGTGGAACAGATTGAAAGCTTCGTTTTAACAGGAATTTTGAAACCAAATTCACAGCTGCCATCGGTTCGAAATCTTTCGGTAAGCTTATCGGTCAATCCAAATACTATACAAAAGGCTTACATCGAATTAGACCGACGAGGACTTATTTACTCTGTTCCCGGAAAAGGTAGCTTTATTGCAGAAAATGCCAAAAAAACACTTAGTCTTACAAAGCAGAATAGACTAAATGAGTTAGAAGAAATTGCTGTCGAGTTAAAGCTGGCAGGCATAGAGAAGACAGTATTAGTCCAGCGTATCGACAAGGTCTATTCCGAATAAGAAAGGAGTTATTAGTAAAAATGATTAAAGCAACTAATCTTACCAAAACATTTGGTAAATTCACGGCAGTTGATAACTTATCCTGCCAGATAAAAAAAGGCTGTGTCTATGGTCTTGTAGGCTCTAACGGTGCCGGCAAATCCACCTTTTTAAGGATGATTACCGGTGTTTATAAGCCTAACACAGGTACTGTTACCATCAATGACCTTCCTGTTTTTGACAACCCCGAAGCAAAAAAGCTGTTTGCTTACGTACCAGATGAATTATACTTCATTCCGGAAGCAACCATTAACAGAATGGCAAAGTTATACGCTTCAGTATATGATTCATTTGATATGGAAAGATGTCAGACACTTACAGAGGCCTTCAAGCTTAACCCAAAGGCTTCCATTAATTCATTTTCAAAGGGTATGAAGCGTCAGGCTGCTATTATTTTAGCATTATCCTGCAAAACAGAATATCTTTTCTTTGATGAAACCTTTGATGGCTTGGACCCTGTTATGAGAAGTCTTGTCAAGCGACTCATTTGTCAGGACGTTATTGAAAAGAATACTACTGTTATCATCACTTCCCACTCACTTCGTGAGCTTGAGGATATTTGCGACCAGTTAGCTTTGTTACACAAGGGTGGTCTTGTATTGGAAAATGATGTTGATAACTTAAAAACAGAACGTTTCAAGGTTCAGATTGGATTTTCACACGACTTCGATGAATCTCTTTTCAAGGATATTCAATACACAAAGTACAAGAAGCTTGGTTCTGTTGCAAGTATGATTATCAAAGGCGACAAGGATTCTGCTTATGAGACGTTAAAGAATCTTTCGCCTGTATTACTGGATATGCTTCCACTTACACTTGAGGAAGTATTTACTTATGAAATGGAAGCCTTAGGCTACGATTTCACTAATATTTTGAAGGAGGAACAATAATACTATGAATAAAATATTTAGTACAAAGCTTTTTAAAGAAGCACTTAGACAATTGAAGGTTCCCGCTTCATTATTCTTAGGAATTATGCTTGGGCTTTCGGTAATCATGAGCATTGCCAATGTTTCATCGGCAGTAAAATATTACGAGGAACATCACTATATAACAACTCTAAATACTATGGAAGCACTTATATTCCTTCCGTTTATTTTTGCCATTATCGTACCTGTATTTGTCTTTAGATTATTTGGCTTTTTAACCAAAAGAAATGCAAGTGATTTTTATCATGCAATACCAAATACACGTACTTGTATATATGTAAGCTACTCCGCTGCAATATTGTGCGTATCCACACTCTTTGTTATATTAGGAACTGCTCTTCCTTGTATCGTATATTCAATTGCAGGAGAATACATATCCTTTAATACTGCCTATGCATGTTTTTATGGAATAAATATATTTACATGTGTTGTGCTTTGCCTTGGTATTTTGCTTTTATCAAGCTCGCTTACGGGAACAATTTTTACAAATGTACTTTTCGCAATTTGCATAATGTTCGCTCCTAGATTCATCATTACTATAATTACTGAATCAATAACAGAGCGATACAATGAAATACTTCCATACAATGCAAACTTTGGTATCTTTTCAAATAATATGAACAATATCTGGTCTCATATATATGAAATATTCTTAGGCTACGGCGATATGGAAGGTCTCTTTGTTTTATCAAAAGCAGCTTTATACACATTAATACTTGGTCTCATATATTTTGCACTTGGTCTTATAGCCTTTAAGAAAAGAAATAGTGAGCAGGCAGAAAGCTCAGCACAGAACCCAATTGCTCATAATATTATCAGATGTGGCATTGGCTTCTTATTTACAACATTTATAGTTATCGCCAATTATAATTCATACGGATATGAATTCATTGAACTTGCATTATTAATATTTGCGGCTGTATTTGGAATGATTATATTCGAGCTTATTACAACGAAAAAGGTTAAACGTTTGCTTAATGTTATGGTTTCCATTCCTGTAGTCGCACTACTTGGCGTCATATTATATTTTGTTATGGTATTTGCAGGAAACAGAATACTTTCATACGAACCTGATGTTGATAAAATAAATTACATTCAATATTCTCCAGGTAGCACAATGAATGATAATTATGATTATTTTAATTATACAACTTCAAAGGTAAAATTTGATGATGAAAAGATAATTGAATTTTTATCTGACGTTTACACTGATCAGCTCAAGATTTATAGAGAATACTTTAATTCCGACACATCATATTACGATTATATGTATACTGTTCATGCAAACTCTTCAGTTATATCCGTTCGCTTCAACGAAGGCTTAACTTCAAGAGAACGTAACCTTTACCTGACTCAAACTCAGATGGCAGAATTAAACGATATGATAGCTACAAACGAAGATTACCTCAACGCTTTCCGTTCTCTTCCTGACAATCTTAATATTGAATGGGGCGGAGATATTTTTAACAGTGCTGAAATAAAGAAGATAATTGCCGAATATGAAAAGGATCTTCAGAATATGGACCCGGCTATGCTTATGACAACACTTTCATCATTTAATTCTTATGATACAGCTATTGTCAACATGGAGGCTTCCACAGTTACAAACGTTGGTGAATTGTATATCAGCTTATCTGTATCGCCTGATACACCTAATGCATTCGCTGCCACTAAGCAAATTCTTGCAAACAAGGCTGAAAGTGACGAGACATTAAAAACTAATAAGGCTATTTGCGAGCTTGCTGGCAATTTGGAGAAATATAGTAATGAATACAGCTACGCCTACATTTCATTTACGGTATATGATTTAAAGAACAATACCACAGTTGCAGATGTAAATTTTAGCTCAGACTCTTACTATGACTTCAGTTCTGAAAACAGCTTTTCAACACTTGCATATGGTACATTTGATGAATTTACCACAACCCTTGAAAGTTTTATAACTGATGCTGCTTCTCCCGACTCAGCAAACTATGTTATCTTTATAAACAGCTTTTGCAACTATTGTAATGAGGATTATACAGAAAATGAGTTCTATGAATATGATTCCGTATTCTTCTCAAACGATGCTGATGCAATAGAATATTTCAAGGCAGAGGATGCCTACAAAGAGTATTATGGTACAGAATACGAAATGTACTACTCATACTAAAATTACACACAGGGGAAATATAATACACTATACAAAAGTGCCACCTTCACAAGTGGCACTTTTCTTATCTTACATTATGTATCTTCTTCATAAGCTTAACAGCATCCAAAACATTAATACCGCCGTCCTGATTCATATCTGCAGCATCAGTATTAATGTATACATTAGAATACTTAACAATGTATTGTTTAATGCAAGCTCCATCTGTAGCACTTATGGTGCAATCATCATTAACATCACCATAAAATACCGGCGGCTTTGTCACCTCCACGAACGCAAATCCATTATTCAGGGCGTATTCCTGCGCCGCAGAGCCCACATATCCATATATTACAAAGCCGTCAACCTTAGTTCGAACATCGCCATCATAATAATACCCCAACGCATATGAAGCTATTGTCGTAACACTTTTTGGCACATACACAGACTTCAGATTAACACAATCGTGAAACGCACCATAATCAATGGTTTTCAAACCTTCATTTAATCTTACGTTTGTCATCTTGCCATATCTGAAGCACCCATTATATAACACCAGCATAGTGCTTGGCATAACGAGCTCATCATATTCCAGAGCGGCATCTCCTGATATATACATTATCACAGACTTTCCATCTATTTTAGACGGAAGCTCCAGATACGCATCTCCATTCACTCTCACATCAGTTATTGACACACAAGCCTGCCCGTCAATCTTATATGAAGCATCCACTGTATAATCACCAATTTCCCTGGAAACACAAAACGGAATGGCCATATCCATAACCATATAGCTCTGCCCTGCTCCATCAATCAGCTCCTTAACTGCCGTGCAACTATAATTATACGCACCAAGCATTTTATATTTTATACCCGTCTGTTTATATACATCCTCAAGAATGCTGTCCATCTCAGATACTATAAGCGATGCAAAAGGTCTGAAATATTCATAATCATCAAACCATATTGATACATATGTGTTACCACTGACAAGCTCATTTTTAATAGTGTTGCATACCATATCTTGAATCTGCGCTTCAGTATTGCTATTTTTAATATCACGGTCTATGTAAATATCATAGGAATCATAATATTTTGTTGTGTCTGCAAACTGTGGAAGCTTTATACTTGACCATGAAGTATGATTCAAAGAAAATTCACTTGCAGGCATATTTATATAATACCCATTACATGCCTTCTCCTCCCAGAGTATGCTTGCCGCCGAAATGGTATAATCATTTGTCGTATCACTCCATGTAAGGTCACTTAAATACCAGTTCCCATCATCAAGCTTAACTGCATTCCACACATGTTTTTCCTCACCGGAAGCTCCTGCAACACCGGATATGTCAATAGTATCCACACCACAATAATTCAGCAGAAGATTGGCGGTCTTGGTATATCCCTCACATACCACCTTTTCTCCCTCGAAATTCCCAACCACCGTATGTGCATAGGAAACCATCAATTCTTCGGTATTATAATCAGAATTTATACAAATCCCGTCAAATATTATCTGTTGCTTTTCATATGCAGATTTCCCCTGGGTCTTATTATAGTATTTGTATGCATTTGCCTCGATAATAGCCTTACACTCTTTTCTTCTGTCACCATCGTAATAATTGGCAACACC
>CAYWDL010000121.1:0-6311 GCA_964457015.1 uncultured Roseburia sp.
GAAAAGTATATATCCTTATCTAAAAGATATTATACGAGGTGAATCAGGTATTCATAAAATATTTCAGAGAAAAAAGATGAGAAGAACAGGAGAAAAAAATGAATCCAATAATTGTAGGTGTTATGTCAGGCGTAATTATAATAGTGGCAGTAACATTATTTTTGAGAGCATACATAATAAAAACAATTGATAGAAGTATAACAACATATCAAAGTGACTTGCTTGAAAAGCATTGTGAAGAGGTACAGAATATGTACAGACAGACCAGAGGGTGGCGCCACGATTATCATAACCATATTCAGACAATGAAGGCGCATCTTACAATGGGTGAGTATGATGAGCTTGATAGGTACTTAAATGAGCTGGATACTGATTTGACTACGGTTGATACAGTTATTAAGACTGGAAATGTAATGATTGACGCAATATTGAACAGTAAGATTTCGCTTGCTAAGAATAGGGGAATAAGTGTGGAGGCAAAGGCCATTGTTCCAAAGGATTTGAATACGACTATTACAGAAGTTGATTTGAGCCTTATCATAGGAAATCTTATGGATAATGCAATGGAGGCCTGTATGAAAATAGAGGATGAGGAACAGCGATTCATTCGCGTGTATATAGATATACTTAAGGGGCAGTTGTATGTTTATGTGATGAATTCAGCTACCGGTCAGTTAAAGAGAATTGGAAAGGTGTATGAGTCCACAAAGGGAGGTAAATACCACGGCTTTGGTCTAATGAGAATGGATAAGGTAGTGGATAAATATAAGGGATATTTAAACAGGCAGAATGAGGAGGGCGTGTTTGCTACAGAGATTATGCTGCCGTTGTAGCATTATCATTATAAGCAGAGTTTACCATTCGTGCGCGATATTAACCTTTCGTGCACGAATTTTATTTTAGATGGATTTATGTAGTAGAGTATAGGTAAATTATAGAAATAGAGGATAGTGTAAAAAAAACATTGCGACTTTCAGGTGCGCGATTCCTACGCTACGCTTCGGAAAAGAGGATATTATGGAAGAACAAAATAATAAAGAACAGATAAAGCATTATTCCATTGTCAGCGATATCTGGTATTTTATAAAGCATTTTAAAAAGTATCAGCCCATAGTTTTGGTATTGTGTACAATGGAAATAATACTTGGCGTAATAACTCCATTATTAGGAATCTATATTCCAAAGCTGGCGGTTGATGCGGTAGGTAATGGCTGGAGAATTGAAAAGACAATAATCATACTTGGTGGCTTAGCCATTGTTAACATGCTTGTAAATGGCCTTGAAGGTCTGGTGGTATGTGGAAAATATCATTATTACAACAGTCAGCGAAACATACTTGAAAGTCTGTTGTTTTTAAAGAGCTTAAGAATCAGATATGAGGATACAGAAAGCGGTGAGATCAAGAAAATATATTGGAAAGCGGTAAATGCATTTGAAAGAGGGGACTGGAGCTGTAGCAGCAGAATGGTAACAGGCACAATCAGACTAGTATGCAGCTTTTTGTGCTTCATATTATATTCCACGATTATTGGAAGTCTGAATTTTCTAATGCTGGTTGTGATTATTATACTGTCATTTTTAAATTACAGTATTGGCGTGGCCCGAATAAAATTTAATGAAAGCATTCGTGAGGAAGAGGCAGAGAATAATAAGCATTACAATTGTGTGCGCGCGTCTATGGGAAGTACTGTGGCTGCAAAGGATATTCGTATGTTTGGTATGCAGAACTGGCTTATTATGCTTAGGGACAAGGTGTTGGCTGATATGAGACGAATTGACACGAAGCGTGCTAAGAAGGAAAGCTTTTATGAAAAGCTGAGCTTTATCATAGCAATGGTTAGAGATTTGGGGGCCTATGCCTATCTTATATTTCAGGCGAGCCGTGGAAATGTAACAGTTGGTGAGTTTGTGTTGTATTTTGGTGCCATAACAGGCTTTTCAAGCTTTGTTGAAAATATGATGTCAGGAATATTGGATTTGAGAAATGCAGCTAATGATACTGATTATGTAAGAGCCTATATGGAACTGCCGGAAGAGGGGGAAAATGAAGAGGGAAGGTCCATATCAGAATTGAGCCTGCCATTGGAATTTGAATTTAAGAATGTAAGCTTTACATATAAGGATGTGGATGAAGAGGCACACGAAAAGCAGGTGTTAAAGGATTTTAACCTGAAAATTAAAGCAGGAGAGAAGGTCGCCCTTGTAGGTGTAAATGGAGCCGGCAAAACTACAATAGTTAAGCTTTTGTGTGGTATGTATGATGACTACGAGGGAGAAATCCTGATTAATGGAATAAATCGCAATGAGTTTTCAAGAAAAGAATTGTATAAATTGTTTTCAGTAGTATTTCAGGAGCAATTGGTATTACCGTTTACAATCGGTGAAAATATTGCAATGGAAAGAGCTGCAAATATTGATGAAGATAGAGCCTGGGATGCTTTGAAAAAAGCAGGAATAAGGAAGGTATTTGAAGAAAAGAATATTACCCTAAAGACATATATTGAAAAGCATGTAAAAAATGATGGAATATCACTTTCAGGCGGTCAGCAGCAAAGACTTCTTTTAGCAAGAGCATTGTATAAGGATGGGCCAGTGCTGGTACTAGACGAGCCGACAGCTGCCCTTGACCCTATAGCTGAAAGTGAAATCTATGAAAGCTATGCAAAATATACTGAAGGAAAGACCTCGTTATTCATATCACACAGACTTGCCAGTACAAGATTTTCAGACAGGATAGTTATGCTTTGTGATGGGAAAATACTTGAGATGGGTACACATGAGGAATTGATGAAAAAGGGTGGTTCTTATGCTGAAATGTTTAATGTACAAAGCAGCTATTATGAATCAGAAAAGGAGGTAGCTTATGGAGAATAGTCTCACAAGTAAAATAACCATAAAAGAGCATTTACGTAATATGAAAAATATATTGGTGTTCATAACCGGTATGGATAAAAACTATTTCTATAAGACCAGCATTGTTCATATTATTAATGTTATTATTCCGTATATTACATTGATGCTGTCAGCATATGTTCTTGATTCAATAGGTACAGGAAAAGAATTTAAGAAGATACTGATGTTGACTGCATTGGCACTTCTTGGGATATTATTGCTTAAATTTATTGCAAGTACAATATGGCATCATGCAATGGTAAGTCGATTAAATATGTCGAATTTATATTGGTGCAGCACGCAGACAAAGATGCTTGATATGGATTTTTCAAGGATAGACAGTCAGGAGGTTAAGGATTTAAAGGATAGGATACAGAGAGATTTAAATTGGGGCTCCGGACTTGCTGGTGTTATCGGTTGTTTTGACTCGATTTTATATGGAGCCTTTAATATAATTGGGGCGGCAATTGTTGGCTTTCCTACAGTTAAATATCTGATTTACACAAAAGAAATCAGTGCGGTTGCAGTAGCGGTATTGCTGATAGTGTTTATTGCAGTGTTTATGAAGATACGTGTAAAGTATATAAAAATGGAGAATTCATTCATTTATGATAAGGTAAAAGAGGAGGAAAGAGAAGAGCGAATCGGCTTTGGCTGGGGCTTTGCAGAGGGAGATGGATTTTCATATAATAATATTAAGGATATTAAGATTTATGGTGCATATGATTTACTTAAAAGATGGACAATTGAGCCGGAGTATTCTAAAGCTGCGGTAGAGGATTTAAGAAAGGGTGCAATTGGTAACGGAGGAAGCGGTGCTATTTTAAGAATGGTGCATGGTGCCATTGAAGGAAGTGCTTATCTGATAGTCGTACTGATAGCAATAGCCGGAAATGTGACAGCCGGCAATGTGGTTATGCTGGCAGGATGCCTGCAAAGACTCATATCTGGTCTGTATGGAATAAGTGAAAGTATCTCGGATTTTGCCATGGAAGCCAGAAAGCAGTGTTCAACACTTGAGCTTATCCGACTTGAGGATGAAATGTATAAGGGTAAAATACCTGTCGAAAAGCGCAGTGACAATGAATACCAGATTGAATTTAAGAATGTATCATTCAAGTATCCGGGCACAGAGGAATATGTACTGAAAAATTTCTCTATGAAGCTTAAAATAGGTGAAAAGCTTGCTATCGTTGGAATGAATGGTTCGGGAAAAACAACAATGATTAAGCTTTTATGCAGGCTGTATGATGTAAATGAAGGAGAAATCCTCTTAAATGGTGTAAATATTCAGAAGTTTGACCAGGATGAGTATAGAAAGCTTTTCTCAATTGTATTTCAGGATTTTAATATCTTTCCGTATACATTAGGTCAGAATGTGGCAGCAGATGTAGAATATGATAAAGAAAAGATAATTGATTGCTTGCAAAAGGCTGGCTTTGGTGACAGATTGCAAGCTTTGGATGATGGACTTGACACATTTGTCTCAAAGGAATATGATGATGGCGGTGTGGAATTTTCAGGTGGTGAGCTTCAAAAAGTTGCCATTGCCAGAGCCATCTACAAGGAGGCACCGTTTATCCTGCTTGATGAGCCTACGGCGGCTCTTGACCCATTGGCAGAGTATGAAATATACAGTAACTTTGATAAGATTATAGGTACAAAGACAGCCATTTACATTTCACACAGATTGTCATCCTGCCGGTTCTGTAAGAAAATTGCAGTGTTTCACCAGGGAAGGCTTGTGCAATTAGGCAGTCACGATGAGCTTGTGAAGGATAAGGATGGTAAGTATTATGAAATGTGGAGCGCACAGGCGCAATACTATGCGTAGCATAAAGAAATGCTGATGTATTCATCATCAATTTTTTTCTTGAAAAATCCTCATTTTTCTGTTATACTATTAAAGTTAAAAGACGTGAAAAATTGTATAAAGGAGGAAGACTATTATGGATCTTTCAATAAAAAAGAATGCCGATATCAGCAGAAATAAGACGGCAATGACAGGAATGTATATTATGAATACGGTTATTGCTATTGCGTATGTGATAGAGGTGGTAAAGAAAACGAGGACTGTTGGTTCGTACTTTATAGTGCTGGCACTATGTGTTATACCGTGTCTGATTTCGTGTATCACTTATATTAAGAAAAAGGATTCAGCATTAATTCGTTATATATGTGGTATAGGTTTTTGTTTGTTATATACATACATTATGTTTACCACTAAGACGGATTTAACATTCTGTTACGTCATTGTCATACTTGTGGCATTGGTTGTATACATCGATATGAAGCTGATGGTGACGCTGGGAGTATATGCTGTTGCGGTCAATATTGCAGTTATTGTAAAGAAGGTTCTGGATGGTAGATTTGATACAGAAGCCCTTACAAATGCAGAGATTATGATTGCTTGTATTCTTTTGACATTTGTATTTATCATTTTATCAGTTAAGAAGATTTCTAAGATAAATGAAGCGAATTTTGGAAATGCTGATTTACAGCGACAGCAGTCAGAGGAGCTGCTTGAGAAGATACTAAAGGTTGGAAATGCTATTTCTGATGATATAGAAAGTGCTACAAAGGAGACTGTGGCTTTACAGATAGCTATTAAGGATACACAGAATGAGATGGAAAAGCTCAATGCTGGAACGGATAATACTTTGAATGCCATTCATTCACAGAGGGAAAGTACGGATAGAATTGGAGTACATATTCAGGGTGTTGATGAGGCAGTGGGAGCCATTCTTGGTGATGTTAAGAATGCGGAAAGTAACCTCGATGAGGGTAGCACAATTATGGAGAATCTTTTACAACAGGTTAAGATATCAGAAAAGTCTAATGAGCTTGTGGCTGAAGAGATGCAGACCTTGAAGGAATGTGCTGACAAGATGGAAGATATTATCGGACTTATCAGCAGTGTTGCCAGACAGACTTCAATGCTTGCGCTTAATGCCAGCATTGAGTCGGCTAGAGCAGGAGAGGCAGGAAGAGGCTTTGCTGTGGTTGCTTCACAGATTTCAGCACTTGCAGCACAGACCAATGAAGCTACAACCGATATCAACGGCTTGATTGGAAACATTACGGAGTCTGTTGAAAGTGTTACGGAGGCTATGAATAAGCTCCTTGAAAGCAGTGAGCTTCAGAATGGATATGTTGAGGGAACGGCAAAGAGCTTTGACAAGATACGTGAAAGTACCCAAAATATTTCTAATGAGACTTCACAGCTTAAGGGTATTGTGGATGTTGTGTTGGAGGCAAATGAGCAGGTTAATGCAAGCATTGTTAATGTATCCGGCCTTACAGATGAAATATCAGGAAGTGCAGATGAAACATTGGTACTTTGTAACATGAATCTTGAAAGCATTGCAAAGGTATCAGAGCTTATGGTAAGTCTTGAGGAAAGTGCAAAAGAATTGAAG
>CAYWDL010000122.1:0-6281 GCA_964457015.1 uncultured Roseburia sp.
CCTCTACTCCTGAATTAGCAGCTCCGCCACCATCAATAATTGTAACCTTATCAATTGACTCAAGCGGTTTAGCAACAGCACCAGCCATCTCCGGAAGTTTTTCAACAACCATCTCAAGGATAGCAGCCTTACCATACTTAGCCATAGCATCAGCCTTCTTCTCAAGAGCCTCAGCTTCAGCAATACCCTTATCTCTAATAGCTTCAGCTTCAGCTTTACCAATTGCTGCAATACCGGCAGCTTCCTGCTCCTTGGCAAATCTTGCTGCCTCTGCCTTGACTTTTTCAGCCTCTGCCTTCTGAGTCTCTTCGTACTTTCTAGCTTCAGCCTCCTTCTGTCTCTTGAACAATTCAGCCTGTGCGTTCTGCTCAATTCTATACTTCTCAGCCTCTGCCTGCTTCTTAATAGATGCAGCAAGCTCCTGCTCTTTAACCTCTGCTTCTTTAGCCTTAAGTTCTACCTCACGCTCCTGCTTTGCGATATCCGCATTAGTAGCTGTGATTTCGAGAATCTTTCGCTGTTCCTGCTCCTGAATCTTGTATGCTGCAGCAGCCTCTGCCTTCTTAGCATCAGAAATCTTCTGCAATTCTGACTGCTTGATGCTCAATTCATTCTGCTTAATAGCAATCTCTGTCTTAGCGTTAACCTGTGCCTCATTAGAAAGCTTTGCAGCTTCTGCCTGAGCAATGGCAATATCTCTTTCCGCCTCTGCCTTTGCAATAGAAGCCTCCTTCTGAATCTTAGACATATTGTCCTGACCGAGGGCATTAATTAACTCGTTCTCGTCAATAACTCGCTGAATGTTACAAGAAATAATCTTAACACCGAGAGCGTTCATATCTCTCTGTGCCTTCTCCTGTACCTGATCACCAAACTTCTGTCTGTTGTTACAGATTTCCTTAAGGTTAATAGTACCGATAATCTCTCGCATATTACCCTGCAATGAGTCTGTAAGTGCTTCTCTAATCTGAAGCTCATTCATATTTAAGAAGTTCTTCTGCGCAAGCAATCTACCTTCTTCACTGTCAAGATCTAAAGCAATCTTTGCAATAGCATCAACGTCAACACCAATGAAATCAAGTGTCGGTATAAAACCATTTGTCTTAATATCAACACTTATCTGCTTTGCGATAAGAATATCCTTTCTTTCGAAGAATGGAATTCTAATTCCCGCCTTACCAATTAAGATTCTAGGTTTCTTTCTAAGACCTGAAATAATGAACATTGTGTCCGATGGCGCTTTCTCGTATCCAATAAGTAAGAATACGATAAGCAAAATAACAACTAACGCCGCAACAATAATTGCTGGGTTTTCCAATAAAAATTCTGGCATGTTTTTTCTCTCCTCTTCTGTTTTTTTTGTTTTACTTAAGCGTTACATTAGTATACCACATCAACATATGTTGTTCAATCATAAAGTTAAAATTTATAAATTAAACTTTACAATCAAGATATGGGTATTATATAATAACATTATGTTAAATTAAATCGTTATAATAGCGAATTAACTTATATTAATTGGCAAAATATAGCAATATAATAAATTTTGGAGGATATTTTAGTTATGGGAAAGCGTTCCACAAAAGAAAATAAAAATGCATATCAGCTTTGTCGCGAGGAGCTTGGATTAACAAGAGAAAAAGCTAGTGAGCTGATGCAATATATGTCAGCTGACAGAATTGAAAAAATAGAGAGCGAAAAGTCCATTCCCCATCCTGATGAGGTACTAACAATGGCGAAAAGCTATAAAAAGCCGGCTCTCAAAAACTACTACTGTTCAAACGTCTGTAGCATTGGCAGGGAATCTGTTCCTGAATTGCAGTTAAAGGACTTATCTCAGATTGTTTTGGAAATGCTTGCCACGCTTAATACTATGGAAAAGCAAAAAAACAGGCTTATTGACATAACCGTGGATGGTGAAATCACTGAGGATGAATTTGCTGATTTTACCAGTATTCAGCTAACTCTTGACAAGATTTCCATAGCCGTCGACTCCCTAAAAATGTGGGTTGAAGATTCAATTGCAAATGGGAAAATGGATGATGGTTATTTAAATTCAAAAAAGGATGCCCAGTAACGGACATCCTTTTTTATCATTTCATATCATTAACTTTATTGACTAGTTTTTTCAAGGAATCTTTATATTCATCATATTTAGCACTGATAAATTCACTATCATCATTTTTTCCCGCCATTTCATGGTCATACGAAATCTGCGAGAAATTTACGGCGCCTATATTCTTGGCATTTGTCTTAATTCCGTGTGCAATAATAGCATACTGCTGCCAATCTCTATTTGTTACACATTCATCCAACTGTGGAAAATACTCATCACATTGTTCACAAAACATCGATAATATCTCCTTGTATACATCTTCAGAATTCATACAATACGACAATCCAAGCTTCTTATCAACAAACAGCAGGTCATTTTTTTCAGGCACACTGCCCTTATCCCAAACAACCAATTCCTTAGGCAAATAATGAATTAACATTTCGTCAAATTCATCTGCCTGTATAGGCTTTGCGAAATAATCCGTAAATCCATAATTAAGATACATTTCTCTACACCCTGCAACCGCATTTGCTGTCAGTGCAATTATAACACCCTTTTGATTTGGATTGCTGTTATCATTTCTAATCATCTTCAATGTAGCCACTCCATCAAATCCCGGCATCATATGATCAAGAAGTATAATATCATACTTCATACCTGCAGTCATATCAAGGCATTCCTTACCGCTTGAAGCCGTATCAACCGTTATCTTGGTCTGCTTCATTAATGCTTTAATCACAGATAAATTCATAGCATTATCATCCACGACAAGAACCTTTGCGTTTGGTGCAATAAATCTACTATTTGTAGCATTTTGGTTTCCTGATTCTTCCACTACCTCATCAAACTTTCCGATAGGCTGCTTATCCATCACCTTTTGCGGCAGTGAAAAAGTAAATTTAGAACCTTTTCCATACTCACTTTCAACGCTGATATCACCATTCATCAAATCTGCTAACTGCTTCGCAATACTAAGTCCCAAACCTGTGCCTTGAATATTGCGGTTTTTGTCAAGCTCCAATCGTTTGAAATTATCAAACAACTGTGATATATCCTCTTTCTTAATTCCCATTCCGGTATCCGACACAGCAAACTTAAGTAATACCTCATCCTCCGACTTCCACTCACAATTTACCTTTAATGTAATACTACCCTCTTTGGTGTATTTAACTGCATTAGAAATAAGATTCGTGATAACCTGTTTAATTCTTATCTCATCGCCATACAGCTTCGATGGCATCCTCGAGTCCATATCAAACTTAATACTAATAGGCTTATCGCCCGCTCTCATTGTAAGTATAAGCTGTTCATCCTTAATCAGTGACATCAAATCATATGTGTCCTCCACTATCTCAAACTGACCGGATTCTATCTTGCTAAAATCCAGTATGTCACTTACCAACGCCAAAAGCATATTGCTTGCCCTTTTAATATTACCGGCATATTCTTTAATGTTATTATCATCACACTCTCTTAAAATCATCTCATTCATACCTACCACAGCATTGATAGGTGTTCTGATTTCATGAGACATATTCGCAAGAAACTTCGCCTGTGCCTCTCTGGCTACAATAGCCTCCTGCTTTTTCTTTTCGGACTTCATTATATCCTGCCCCGTCTTAATTATAGCCATCACAAGAAGGAACATCAGACCAACTGCCAGCACCGTACCGATTGAAAGTCCCAAGTCAATATAGTATAACACCATTTCTCCCAACGCTGAAAACAAGAGACCATACACACCAATTCCTACAACAGCGTAATCAGCAATTCTCTTTTTAAACACATCAATGGTAATAGTTGCAATGGTAGTAATAATCGCCATAATAATTCCCATATGTATAAACGGAAGTACCGTTACAAACTCCACAATATTAAACATCTGCAATGCAGTTCCGATAATAAGAATACCTACTACATAAATTAATGGTATTGTGTGAACCTTCTTATATCTTCCCTCTTGAATATCATTGATATATATCAATAAAGGAATCGGAATTATCATTAAGCTTATATATGTATAATACGTTAATATAGAAACATTTTTAAATATAATCTGCCTAAATTCAACCTCTGACAGCATCCATAATGAACAAAACAGCATAGTCCAAACAAGATACGATAATGGTAACGGCTTTTTATATATATATTTCATAATCTCACATACAACAATACAGAACAGACTTAAAAACAATAAGAAGATAATTATTATCGTTCTCACTCCTGATTCAGCAATTAAATATGTCCATATACCAAGTTTATCACCTATATAGCAATTACGCACATTTCCTGCATACTTAGATTCACTTGAAAATCTATATTCCAATTCCTTTCCTGCATCATCATCTGTTAAATCAACAAAAACATACCTGAACGCACTATTCTTACCGAACGGCCTGGTATCCTTTGTATTATATTCAACCCTTAACTCTCCATCTATATACACTTCCACATCCTGCCATATTGAGCGGAAACATATCACTTCATAATCGCCAAGCTGCTCCGGCAAACTGGTTCCTACCCTCACAACCTCACCATATTCAGCTTCAAGCTTACCTGGAATTTCCACAGGTATCCTCTCTCCATCATTCTTTATCTGATACCATTCTGACTTAAATTCCTCACAATTAGAGCTTAATGTATCTCTTTCAGATGGATATACAATTTGTCCCACAACAAATAGAAGCAACATTACAAACACTATTACTCCAAATAATATCTTTATGTATTTCATATTAACATATCCAGCCTTCTCACTCATCTATAAGTCTCCTATTCAAATTCTACTGTATTTCCTATTATCTTAATATATTCCCCATCCTCAAGCTTTTCACTATAGCCTTCTATTTTTATTTTCAAATAATGTAATCCAACTTCACTTGAATTTTCCTCATTGCCATAACAAGCACCTATTTCTATGTTGTAGCATATATCATCTTGCACTATATCATAATGAGAGTAAAAATAATTCCCATGATCATATGAGCCTTCACTCATACCTCCACGCTCATCAATTCTCCCACTTGACAAGTCCCCTGGATAATTTCCTAAAAATTCTTCAATCTGTCTCTCCAAATCCTCATCTTGCTGTATTTCGCCAGAAAATAATGATTTTATACCTTCTGCATCATTATTATCAGCAGCTTTAAAAAATGCTTTAAAAATCTCATCCTTTGCTGAAAATTCGAGTACTCGTTCATTCTTCCACTTATCTTTAATATTATCGTAGCTTGCGTAACGAGTCACCGTGCTCATAACTGTTGTTACTATCATTATTCCAACAACAGCAACAATAACCACAGGGATAGCCAAACATACTCCTCCCGCAACCGATAACGCAACTGCATTACACTCTCCATGCTTTCTTTTTCGCGCCGCCCTAGTTAGCAAAACAGCTCCTACTATTACAAATCCTACTAACAATCCCACTATTAATACAAAAAACACAAATAACAATGATATGAACGCCATAACTACTCCTCTTAATATCCCATGCTTATATCTTCACACTTTAAAGTAACAATTATTCATTCTTTAATAATGCAGTACTTTGATTTATCTTTTGGATAGATTCCCAAGTTTGCCTTGCATAATTTACATTCATTTCTGTCAAATGATTTGTTTCTTCTGCGCTGGCACTAACCTCTTCAGATAAAGCTGATAATTGAGTAATATTATCAACAATCTGATTGTTCGCCGTTGATAAATTATCAATTCGATTGCCTATTTCCTGTATATTATTAATTAAAACATTCATATTGACACTTAATTTGTCAAATGCATCTGCAGTAGCACTAATCATTTGATTCTGGCTATCTGTTGCTTGTAATGAAACATCAACAGCATTAACTACAGTCTTCGTGTTGACATTAAGCTCATCAATAATATTCGTAATACTTTCTGTAGACTCCTTTGTTTCTTCCGCCAATTGACGAATCTGCTCAGCAACAACGGCAAACCCCTTTCCTGCATCTCCTGCTCGGGCACTTTCAACAGCTGCATTTAACGAAAGAATCGTTGTCTGATTGGAAATCTTTAATATCATTTTAGCAATAGAATCCACTTTATCAATCTTATCTTGTAATTGATCCATTGCTTCTGTTACTAAAACATTATTTTGGGCAATCTGCTCAGACTGTTTTTTTAATGTCTCCATCATATCCTGATTATTCCGTATTTCTTCATTTGAAACAGTTGCAACAGACACCATTTCAGAAGAATATTC
>CAYWDL010000123.1:0-6263 GCA_964457015.1 uncultured Roseburia sp.
GAATTATGCGCCACAAACTGACGTTACAATCGAGCTTGGCGGCGAGGATGCCAAGATTATTTACTTTACAAATGGTGTTGAACAGCGTATGAATGGTATCTGTGCCGGCGGTACAGGTTCATTTATCGACCAGATGGCATCTCTTTTACAGACAGATGCTGCCGGTCTTAATGAATATGCCAAAAATTATCAGGCAATTTACCCAATTGCTGCAAGATGCGGTGTTTTTGCCAAAACAGATATTCAGCCACTTATCAATGAAGGTGCTACAAAGGAAGATTTATCAGCTTCTATTTTTCAGGCCGTTGTTAACCAGACAATCAGCGGTCTTGCCTGCGGTAAACCAATCCGTGGCAACGTTGCATTTTTAGGTGGTCCATTACATTTCCTTTCAGAATTAAAAAATGCATTTATTCGTACATTAAAGCTTACAGATGAGCAGATTATTGCTCCTGAAAATTCACATTTATTTGCTGCCATAGGTGCTGCCTTAAATTATAAGGATGGCAATACTGCCCCTGTAGATGAGCTTATTAAGAAATTATCTGAGGGTGTTCAGCTTCAGACCGAGGTTAAGCGTATGGAGCCATTATTTGCTTCAGAAGATGATTTCAATGAATTTATTGAGAGACACAATGCTCACTGTGTAAAAACACAGGATTTAGCTACATACAAAGGAAACTGCTACTTAGGTATTGATGCAGGTTCAACAACTACAAAGGCTGCCCTGGTTGGAGAGGACGGTTCATTGCTTTACTCCTTCTACAGCAGTAACAATGGTAGTCCTTTAGCCACTACTATTCGTGCAATCAAGGAAATAGACGAACAGCTTCCGGCTGATGCAAAGATTGCCTACTCTTGCTCGACAGGTTATGGTGAACATTTGATAAAGGCTGCCCTCATGCTTGATGAAGGTGAGGTTGAAACTGTATCTCACTACTATGCGGCTGCATTCTTCGAGCCAGAGGTTGACTGTATCCTTGATATAGGTGGTCAGGACATGAAGTGCATTAAGATAAAGAATAACACCGTTGACAGCGTTCAGCTTAACGAAGCCTGTTCATCAGGTTGTGGTTCTTTCATTGAGACATTTGCCAAATCCCTTAATTACTCTATAGTTGATTTCGCAAATGCAGCTCTTTTTGCTGAAAATCCTATCGACCTTGGTACTCGTTGTACCGTATTTATGAACTCAAATGTTAAGCAGGCACAGAAGGAAGGGGCTACTGTTGATGATATTTCAGCAGGTCTTGCTTACTCTGTTATCAAAAATGCTTTATATAAAGTTATTAAGATTACTGACCCTGAGGACCTTGGTAAAAAGGTTGTTGTACAGGGTGGTACCTTCTATAACAATGCAGTACTTAGAAGCTTTGAAAAGATTTCCGGCTGTAATGCCGTACGTCCTGATATTGCAGGTATTATGGGTGCCTTCGGTGCTGCTCTTATTGCAAGGGAAAGATATGATGCTTCAAAGGAGACTTCTATGCTCTCTCTTGAAAAGATTAAAGAGTTACAGTTTGATACTTCCATGACACATTGTAAGGGATGTACAAATAACTGTCTCTTAACAGTTAACAAGTTTTCCGGTGGCAGAAACTTTATCACAGGTAACCGCTGTGAACGTGGTATAGGAAAAACTAAGAACAAGGAAAATATTCCTAACTTATTCGAATATAAGAACAAGCTTATCTTCGGCTATGAGTCATTGCCTGAGGATGAGGCGCCTCGCGGAATTGTTGGTATTCCACGAGTTTTAAATATGTATGAAAATTATCCTTTCTGGGCTACATTTTTCAAGGAGCTTGGCTTTAAGGTTGTGTTATCACCGGAATCAAGCCGTAAGGTTTACGAGCTGGGTATCGAATCAATTCCTAGTGAATCAGAATGTTACCCTGCAAAGCTTGCACACGGACATATTTCATGGCTTATCAAGAAGGGCGTTAAGTTCATTTTCTATCCAAGCATTCCATATGAAAGAAATGAACACCCTGATGCCCCAAACCACTACAACTGTCCTATTGTTACTTCATATCCGGAAAATATTAAGAACAATGTAGAGGAATTAAAGACTGAAAACATCAAGTTTATGAATCCATTCTTATCATTAGCAAGCAAGGATACTGTTGAATACAGACTTGTTGAAGAGTTCACCAAGGATTTCGGCATACCAAAGTCTGAAATTGTTGCTGCCTGTGATAAGGCATGGACTGAAATGGCCAATGTACATACTGCTATTCAGAAAAAGGGTGAGGAGACAATTAAGTACTTAAATGAAACAGGTAAGCGTGGTATCGTTCTTGCAGGTCGTCCATATCATATTGACCCTGAAATCAATCACGGTATTCCAGAGCTTATTACCTCTTACGGAATAGCTGTTTTAACAGAGGATTCGGTTTCGCACCTTGCCCAGATTGAACGACCTCTTATCGTTATGGACCAGTGGATGTACCATTCAAGATTGTACAAGGCTGCAAACTATGTGAAGACAACAGAAAACATTGACCTTATTCAGCTCAACTCATTCGGCTGTGGTCTTGATGCTGTTACAACAGACTGTGTAAGTGATATCCTCACAAAATCTGGCAAGATATATACAGTATTAAAAATCGATGAGGTTAACAACTTAGGTGCTGCAAGAATTCGTATTCGTTCTCTTATCTCAGCTTTGAAGGTAAGAGAGAAAAAACAGGCTAAGCGCACAATTGTTCCTGCTAATATCAACAGAGTTGAATTCACAAAGGAAATGGCCGATGCTGGATATACAATACTTTGTCCACAGATGACTCCAATACATTTTGAGCTTTTAGAGCCTGCCATGAGGTCAGAAGGATTAAATATTGTTGTGTTACAAAGTGACGTTAACTCTCCTGATTACAAGGAAAAATGTAAATCAGCCGTTGACATTGGCTTGAAATATGTTAATAACGATGCTTGTTATCCATCATTAATCGTAGTTGGTATGATGATGGAAGCACTTCTTTCAGGTAAATATGACTTGAACAAGGTCGCTGTGCTTATGACTCAAACAGGTGGTGGCTGTCGTGCTTCAAACTATGTTGGATTCATCCGTCGTGCCTTGGAAAAGGCAGGACTTGAGCATATACCTGTAATTGGATTAAGCTTCCAGAACTTTGAAAAGAACAGTGGTTTTAATTTTACTCTTCCACTTTTGATGAAGGCATTTTATGGCATAATGTATGGCGACTTATTTATGAGATGCTTATACAGAATGAGACCATATGAGCTTGAAAAAGGCAGTGCTGATGCTCTTCACGAGAAATGGGCAAAGATTGTTAAGGAACAGCTTTCCGGCAAGTTTACAAGAAGCATGTTCAAGAAAACAGTTAAGCAGATAGTTGAAGAATTTGACAACCTTCCAATTGATGAAACTCTTGTTAAACCAAGAGTTGGTATCGTTGGTGAAATTCTGGTCAAATTCCTTCCTTCAGCTAACAACTACCTTGTTGAATTGCTGGAGGCCGAAGGCGCTGAAGCTGTAATGCCAGACTTACTTGACTTCTTCTTATATAGCTTCCATAACCTTGAATACAAGGTTAAATATATGGGCTTCAAGAAGTCATCATCCTTCGCTTCTGCAGCCGGCATAAAGCTGTTTGAATATATGAGAAGCCCTGTTACAAAGGCTTGTAAGAACAGTAAGCATTTCGATGCACCATCAGATATCAAAGAGCTTGCCAAGATGGCCGCTCCTATTGTATCTAACTGTAACCAGACCGGTGAAGGCTGGTTCCTTACAGCCGAAATGCTTGAGCTTATTCATAATGGCGCTAAAAACATCGTTTGTGCACAGCCATTTGGTTGTCTTCCAAACCATGTTGTTGGTAAGGGCGTAATTAAAGAATTAAGATTACAACATCCTGAGGCTAATATTGTAGCTGTTGACTACGACCCGGGTGCAAGTGAAGTTAACCAGTTGAATAGAATCAAGCTTATGTTGGCTACAGCGAATAAAAATCTTAAAAAATAATATATTTGTAAATGTATAAAAAATCCAGTCAAGACAATTATGTTCTTGGCTGGATTTTTTGAGTTTTACTCTTATATAAAACAATGTACATTATAAAACCATTTCTATTTCTTCTGCTGAAAGACCATAATCAAATTCCAAGGCTTCCTTGATTGATTCCTTCGAATATCCTAATCTTTTTGCACCATTAATAAATGCTTTCACCAGTTTATCTCTCTCCGATTGAGCTCCTAAGGCTTTTCCTTCTTCTCTTCCCTCTTCTCTTCCTTCTGACTTACTATCATTAATCAAATCATATAATGCTTTACACATATCCTGCTCATCCTTTCCCTCTTCAATAAACGATTCAAACAAATCCGGGGCATTTAACAGTTCACCCAAGGCTCTTATAGAATCATTCGATATATGTTTAAAATATTCTGCATTTTTCATAGTGTAATCATATAATTCCTGTTTATTTCTCTTATATTTTAACATATTAAAAATAATATGTAAATCCGATTTGAATTTTGAAAAATCTTCGATTTTATTAAGATTTATAAGATTAACATGATAATTGGGAATATACTTTTTTAAGACATTCTTTATGTTTTCATCCCTAAAATCAATCATATCATGCAAATTCAATGCGCCATCCCATTCCCTATCTTTATAGTAAAACACAATAGTTATAGTGGGCACTAATTTGTCCTTTTTTCTGAAATTTGATAGTCTTTCATCAGATGTTGATTCTTTCTTTTCATTGTCAGAAAGATTGCTCCACATAAGATTTTTTTGTTCGTTATATGTCATGCCGTCATAAAACATTGCTCTAAAAGGCATTGTATAATCAATATAGCTTTGAGCTTCACAAGCCAAAACCGCAAGATTAATCTCATTATTCCAGCTCATAACGATGTCTCTAAATCTTTTTACTTCAACCCTCTTCTTACTTTTCCTTCCCTCACGACTATTTCCCCTGTATTTATTTTTTATTAAAACGCTTGATTCACCATCTAGTTTTTGTAAACTTTCAGGCTTAATTATCTGTTTTCCATCAAATAATACTGCATTAAATAAATCCGCATAACGTACTTCATTACTTAACCACTGCTTGATTGCAGAATCTTCTTTACCCATAGGCACTATATTTTCCTTTCCAAATTCAATACATTTATCAACGCTTCCTGCAACACTCTGGATACATTTATACCAGCTTTTTCAGCCTCATAATTTAACCAGCTTGGCAATGAAACATTCTTTCTAACTGTTCTAGTATCAATTTTCCTTCTATATTCAGCAGAATCGATATCCACCAATGATATAACTGTCACTCCTTCAGATGCAAATGTCCCCTCTTCAGTTCTAAGCATATTAACTTCAGATGGTAATGGTATTATCTCTTTTGCATCTTCCATAGACACACACTTTAACTCAATGGCGTCTCTTGTCATAGCTATAGCATCATTCATATCTTTTCCTTGCGTTAATATCTCTAAATCAGGTACCTCAACTAATACGGTATTTTCATTATTTACTTTTGTTAAAAAAACAGGATAGACCTCTTTCATTATAAATGCCTCCTTTAAATAACTAGATATTATTATCTCTTCGTCTTAATATTGCATTTGCCAAACGTTCATTAATTTCTTTATGTCTAGGAACCTCTTCTCTTTCATTTCCTCTTACATATATGTCATGGTTACTACCATGTCTTTCAAAAACGAAACCTAACTTTTCGAGTCTTTTAATGAACTCACGTCTCTTCAAGTCTTTCTTCCTCCTAGTAATTTTATACACATTTTTTAAGTATCGTTTAATTATATTATATAGATTTAATATAATAAGGTCAATATTTTTATACACATTTTTTACACACTCTCTTTGTCGTCCATATAACACCCTCCTTTATATTAATTCTTTATTTTTTGAAACTCAGACGAATTTGTCTTTAATATTCAGATTTATAAATTTTATAACTTTTCTTGATAATTCTCCAAATCATGGAATATTCCCAATATGTATACATCATATATGTCAACAGAAAATATAATTTTATAATTCATATTGGGAATAATTGCTTCATAATAACCCATACTTTTCCCTCATATTCTTTAATTATTCATTGGCATCTTTAACCTTTCCCTCTTTAATATCTTTCTCAGATATTTCAGATGTATTCTTTAAATCTTTAATAGGAATAATATGTGGCATAAATTCACCTCCTAGCGCATACATTCCACAATTATACCACAGTTGCAACTTTGATTATTGAACACCGATTTCCTTAATG
>CAYWDL010000124.1:0-6215 GCA_964457015.1 uncultured Roseburia sp.
TGCAGCCACTATATTGTCTGCAATTATTTTAGGTAAATTCTCCTTAAATGCCTCCAACACATTGTCAGCAGACACATTGACCATATCAGTTGTATTAAACCACGCAAGATTCATATACTTCAGGGTTATAGAAGGATTTCCCCTCACAATAAGCTCCACACTATGCTTATATGGAATTCCGGTAAAATCCTTTATATAATATGCAACCTCGTAGGTTCCTGCCACATTATATAATGAGTTTTCATCCATCAGCTGGCCTGCTTCATTGTATATAAAATATGTCACCGTATTGGTTGCATCTATTCCTGCTGAATTTGTGGCAGTTACGCCCTTATAAAAATCATCAATTGTCACCCCTATATTAGTAACAAACGGACTGTTAGGAACATTTATCTTCAATGTGGTATTCTCAACACCTGAGCCCACATAAGAGAAAAATGCCACATTTAAATCTACTTCACCATCTATGCCATCTACCCTTCCAGTGCTGGTATACTGCCATATCTGATATGCACAATCCAGCTCCGGCACAGCTTCTCCGGCTTTATACACCTTTCCATTATCTGCATATTTGGCAGGATATCTTGCGTGCCAGATTTTGTAATTCTTAGACGCAGACACGTAATCAAATCTCTGCAAATCGTACTTATTACCATATATCATGGCTTCGTAGCCTTCATTTTCAATCATTGTCGTAAATGTATTGACAATTTTGTTCATCTTATTAACTGATATACCTGAAAATGTTCTGTAGCCTTCCATAGTCTCCCAGTCAAACACAACCGGATATGTAATGTTATAATCCTTAAGCATATTAATAACCAGCGAAGCCTCCTCCTGGGCTTCTCTTTCATTAATAGCCTGTGAGAAAAAGTACACACCGACCTGAAGTCCAGCTGCCTGTGCACCCTCTATATTTTCCTTGAATTTGTCATCTGTTGCCAGTGCACCGCTTTCATAGCCTCTGTAACCACACCTGATAAATACAAATTTATAACCTGCTGCTTTTACCTTAGCCCAATTAATATCTCCATTCCACTTGGATACATCAATGCCTTGCACCATACATGCATACTCATTTGCGGAAGGCTGTGGCGCGCTTAATATATGATTATCCGTTGGACGAACTATTGTCTCAACCTCTTCCTCCACCTTGACTGACGTAGTTGTATTGGTTTCAGGCTCCACAACAATGTTTGGTTTCTTCTGTGGCGCTGCATCCTCTCCAATATCATCACCTCTGGATACATTCAAATCCTCCATAGGAATAACCACCGGCTTGGTGGTAGCCTCCTCTGTAGTTTCCACCTCTGCCACCACAGTTGTCTCCTCAGGCGTAGTTGTCTCGCTTACGGTTGGAGTCTCGGTTTCCTTCGTTGCCTTCGTAGCCTTTTCCGTGCCAGCATCAGCTACATTCACCGAAGCCTCCACATCCTTCTTCCTGCTCTGATTATCCGTGACAAAATAAGTAGAAATTGTAACAATAACCACCAACACGGCCAACGCAGCCCAAGCTACCTTCTTCCCTAATTCAGTTTCAAAAAAATCTATAATCTTCTGTATCATCACATTTCCTGTCTATCACTGTACATTTGACTCATAAGCTTATTCTTAAAGCTTGTTTTTGTATGCTTCCAAACAATAATCGAAACAACCATTATTATCAGTAAAATCCCACCAACATATAAAAACGGATTAAACATTATATCCAAAAGCTTGTTTATAAAGCCACCTATATCCATACCTGTCTCTAATGATGCTGCCTTTAGGTCTTCACCTGTAAACTCATTCAACATAAACTCAACCAGATATTTTAACAGCCCCGTTGAACCAACAAATACCCCAGCAATACCTGACGATATAGCCAGCTTCGAAAATGCTCCAAATATGCTTTCCTTATATAAACCACAAAGTCCCAGCATACACATTACCGCAACAGCCAATGTTATAAGAGCTGTCATTGTAATCACAGTACTTCCCATACTAAGATATCCGTTAATCTCCTCCATACCTTTAAATGCTTCGCTTCCATAATATTCATCAAGCATTTCTTCAAAGGATTCCTTAAGGTCCCCTTTGAATTCTTCCTCATTTTCCTTTACCGCTTCCACAACCTCTTCATCTATCTGTTTTTTAATATCATCTCTGTACTCATCAAGATTTTCAACGTCTGACGCATAATAGTCAAGATTATCATAGAAATCATCACTGCCCTCAATATCATACTTATCCATTATCGCCTGAACTGTAGCATTATTTCTGGCATCAAAGTTCTTGCCCTCTTTTTCTATTTCATCAAACACATCATCTACGATAACCGCACTTTCTTCTTCGATAGTTTCCATAATCATATCCACTACCTCATCGAAATCAACTGAATCCTGTCTTTCAAAAAAGCACTCAAAGAAAATACTCGACAATTCAGACTTTATAGCATCATAATTATCACACTCTGTAAGCCATTTCATCTCCTGATTGCCTAATTCCTGATCAAAAATTTCATCACAAAATTCTTGAAAAATCTTGTCAATCCCATTATTCTCCATAAGCTCCTTAATACTTGTTCCGGAAAAAAGGCCTCCCTTGATCGCAAAAAACGTTCCTGATATAATAAGACTTACTATCATAAAAAAAGTAAGAAATCCGGCCAAAACTCTATGATTACAAATTGATTTTACTTTCATAAGCTACTCCTCCTAAAAAATATTGTAATAATACGACAATAATATCACAATTTCTATTTTTTTCAAATAGATACTTCAATTCGTAAAGTAAATATTTACTTTACGAATTGAAGGTGGTATTATATTAGTAGTATTATTTTAGAAAGGTTGTGCAAGCAAATGATATATACTATCACTTTTAATCCAGCCCTTGACTGCACTTTTTATGCAAGCAGTATTACCCTTGGCTCTCTGAACAGAATCTCACGAAGCCAGGTAACTGCCGGTGGCAAGGGAATTAATGTTTCTCTTGTTCTTAGCAATCTTGGTGTTGAAAATACTGCTTTAGGCTTTGTTGGTGGTTTCACAGGTGCTGAAATCACTCGTCAGTTAAACGTAGCCAAGTGTAACACTGATTTTGTAAATGTTAAGAACGGTGATTCAAGAATTAATGTAAAAATCAACGCTGATACTTCAACAGAATTGAATGCTGAAGGACCTGTCATTACTACTGATGAATTAGCAGAATTTATGTATAAGCTGGACAAGGTAACTTCAGATGACTATGTGGTATTATCAGGCAGTATTCCGAAAGGTCTTACACCTTCTGTTTACAGTCAGATTCTTGATGTTCTACAGTCGAAAAAGGTTAAGGCTATTGTAGATACATCCGGAGCACTGTTAAAGGAATGTCTCGAATATCAACCATTCCTTGTTAAACCTAATGTTTATGAGCTTGGTGAATTATTTGAGGTTGAAATCGAATCAGATGACGACGTTATTAAGTACGCAAGCTTCCTTCAGGACGTTGGTGCCCAGAATGTTCTTGTTTCCATGGGGCAAAATGGTGCAGTATTGTTAGATGAATCCGGTACGGTTCACCGAATGGTAGCTCCTGAGATTAGCTTTGTAAATGCTGTTGGCTCTGGTGATTCTATGGTGGCAGGCTTTATTGCAAGCTTCACCAAGGATGGCGACTACGCCAAGGCGTTAAAGTATGCTGTAGCTTGTGGTACGGCAACGGCATCTATGGAAGGTCTTGCAACAAAGGATGCAATACAGATATTTTTAGATTAAATTTTGGAGGACACATATGAAGAATTTTTTTAGAGAATTTAAAGAATTTATAGCCAAGGGCGATGTTATGAGTATGGCAATCGGTATCATTATCGGTTCTGCATTTACTGCTATCGTAACTTCAGTTGTTAATGATATTATTACACCAATCATGGGACTGATACTGGGCGGTATCGATTTCAAGAGCATTATGATAGAAGTTAAGGATGCACAGATTTTGGTCGGTAATTTCTTACAGGCTGTTATTAACTTCTTAATTACTGCATTTGTTTTATTCCTTGTTGTTAAAACAATTAACCAGCTTAAACGCAAGCCTAAGGAAGAGCCTGCTCCAGCTGAACCAGTTATCCCTGAGGACATTAAGCTTCTTACAGAAATCAGAGATTTACTTAAGGACAACTAACCACTTTTTTTTCATACTACCTCAAAGGCGCCTCGCAAATACCGCGAAGCGCCTTTACTCTATGTACCTATATTTCAAAATTTTTCTCAATTACAAACTTATGTAAATTTCTTCTTAAATGATTCAAATATTTATCTGAATGATATACTTCAAGGAATTCTTCCTTGGTCACCCACTTATATGCAATGGTTTCGCCTTCTTGTAACACAACATCATACTTATTCATATTTGTAATACAAAGATAACCCTGATATATGCATTCTCCTGATACCTCATGATAAAGCTCTATTAAATTCTCAGCTTTCACGCCGGTTTCTTCATAAAGCTCACGTACTGCTCCATCATAAAAGCTTTCACCCTTAAGAACCGAGCCACCGCCACCGCTCTCATACTTTCCCGGTGAATTAGGCTTTTCAAATGAGCGTTGCATAAGAAGAATTTCTCCATCCTCATGCATTACAAACACCTCTGCAACAGCATGAAAGTACCCTTTTGGTATATCCTCGCCTCTAACCAAATCAAATCCTGCCAATGTACCATCAGCATTATACGCATCCCACAACTCTACTGTATTCTTCATTTTTTCTCCATTTTTTCTCAAGTTTACTTCTGATAATCATTAAACAAGTTTTTCGTGATACTTATCTTTCACTATTTGAAGTAATCAATAAGTCCCATTACAAACAACACTAATACAATCACCGGCAGAACATATGTCATATATGCTCTCATCCACTTCTGAACCTTTATGCCCTTACCCTGATTTGCTTCCTTTTCAAAGTTATCAAAGCCCCATCCGTAACGCTTATTCACACAGAATAACACGAAGATAAGTGAGCCTAAAGGAAGAAGAATATTTGATACCAAAAAGTCTTCCAAATCCATAACCGTATTGCCTGCTTTAAGTGGCTCAAATGAGCTTAACACATTAAATCCAAGCACACATGGAAGTGATAATATTAACATTGCAATCCCATTCACTATAGCAGTCTTCTTTCTGCTCCAGCCTGTCAAATCCATTGTACATGACATAATATTTTCAAACACTGCAAATACCGTTGACAATGCCGCAAACGACAGGAACACAAAGAATAAGCTTCCCCAAAGTCTGCCAAGCGGAATATTGTTAAACACCAGTGGTAAGGTTTCAAATATCAAAGACGGACCGGCATTAACTGATACACCAAAGCTTGAACATGCAGGGAATATAATAAGTCCTGATGTAAATGCCACAAATGTATCAAGCACTGAAACATTGATTGCCTCACCCATAAGAGCTCTGTCTTTTTCAAGGTAGCTTCCAAATATTGCCATTGAGCCAATACCGAGACTTAACGTAAAGAAGGACTGATTCATTGCTGCTACAATAACCTTTACAATGCCAATCTCCTTCATGGAATTAATATCAGGAACAAGATAGAATTTCAAGCCCTCTGCTGCCCCGTCAAGAGTAATGCTGTTCACAGCAAGAACAATGATTAAAACGATAAGCGCAATCATCATTACCTTTGTTATTCTCTCAAGACCATTCTGCAAGCCCATGGCACATACTGCAAACCCAACTACAACAACAATCACCATATATATTGACATTTTTTCCGGTGAAGCCAACATTTCTTCAAATATTTCGCTTACTCCGGACGCATCTGCTCCCTGGAATTTACCTCTTGCCGTGTCCACAAAGTACTGCAGCATCCAGCCTGCAACTGTTGTGTAAAACATCATCAGAAGATAATTTGCAATCATGGCAAAAATCCCGTGATAATGCCACTTTGTTCCCGGTCTCTCAAGCTGCTGATAAAGCTTTACAACACTTTTCTGTGCTGCTCTTCCCACCGAAAACTCCATTGTCAGAATCGGAACACCAAATATTGCTAAAAAGAACAGATAAATAAGTACGAATATTCCTCCACCATTCTGTCCAACCATCCACGGAAACTTCCAAACATTTCCAATACCTATGGCACAGCCTGCACTTAATAATATAAATCCCAGACGACTGCCCAATCTTTCTCTTTCCATATACACTCCGACGCCTATGCGCCGCCTCCTTCATATCATATTATATTTTG
>CAYWDL010000125.1:0-6207 GCA_964457015.1 uncultured Roseburia sp.
GAAGGGGGATGTCATTGGTCTTGTTGGTACAACCGGAAGTTCAACCGGTAACCACCTGCATTTTGCAGTAAGACTAAATGGAAGTTATGTTAATCCACATGACTATGTGACACCATAGTATAATTAATAAGAATAGTAAAGAAAGAGAAGTGAATCTGTAAAATGGATAATAATTTTAATAACGAACAGAACAATTACAGTAACAGTTATAATGTGCAGATGAATAATGGTGGTAACGCTGACAAGGGCTCAAAATTCCTTGTCGGCATGATTGCCGGTTTTTTATGTGCTGTTGTTTTAGTGGCGGTTGCATCGGTTATCTTTTTAAAGCCTATTTTGGAGCAGGCCTCATATATTAAGACAGATGAGTTGAGCTATGAGAATAGTGACGAGTTCCTTGAATCAGTTATGAATAAAATCGGTGTAATGCAGGCATTTCTTGATAAGGAATATTATTACGAAATGGACTACGAGGCGGCTGCGAACGCTATGTACAAAGGCTTTATGGCATACATAGGAGATGAATACGGATATTATTATGACGAGGAAGATTTTATAAGTCTTACACAGGAAAATACAGGAACCTACTGTGGTATCGGTGCAACGGTAATGCAGGATACTGAGACAGGATATATTAAGGTTGTTAAGCCGTTTCAGAATGGACCGGCATTTGAGGTTGGTATAAGAACAAATGATTACATAACAGAGATTGCAGGAGAGGATGTTTCACAGATGGATTTAAATAATGCGGTAGCCATTATGAAGGGTGAAGCAGGAACCACTGTAAATGTGAAGATTTTAAGAGATGGCAAGGAAATGTCATTTGACATTGTAAGAAGAGAAATAGAGATAGAGACAGTTGAGTATGAGATGCTGGAGGATAAGATAGGATATGTTGCTGTTAGCAGCTTTGAAGGCAAGACTGCTGAGCATTTTGCAGAAGCAATAGATGAACTTATGAATCAGGGAGCAGAAGGCATTGTTGTGGATTTGCGTGACAATGGTGGCGGACTTTTGACTGCGGTTGTGGAAATGCTTGATTATCTCTTGCCAGAAGGTGTATTGGTTTACACAGAGGATAAGGATGGAGAAAAGGTATACGAGCGTTCGGATGCTTCATGTGTGGATATACCTATGGCGATACTTATAAATGGTAACAGCGCCAGTGCGTCAGAGGTGTTCACGGGAGCAATGCAGGATTATGACGCAGCAACAGTTGTTGGTGAAACATCATTTGGTAAGGGTATTGTGCAGACTGTAAGAAGTCTTGGTGATGGAACAGCTATTAAGTACACAACTTCAGCATACTACACACCGGACGGAAGAAATATTCATGGAACAGGTATAGAACCTGATATTGAAGTTTCTTTGCCTGATGATGAGGAAGCTTACGAGGATGGTGTATTGAAGCGAGAATATGATACACAGCTTGAGAAGGCAGTGGAAGTTCTTACAAAGTAAGAGAAGTTATACGGAGGAATGAAATGTCAAAATATGATAACGCGAACACCGTTGGCAGCATGGAAGTAATTGATGCTTATCTTGACCCGATGGAATATGTATTCTGGAGAGGCAGGGGCAATAAACTTGCATATATTGTTACCAATTCAATGGCAATGGCGCCGTTTGCCATAATATGGTTACTTTTTGACGGCGGTTTTATTGCCACTATGATTGGCGGATTTTCGGCCGGAGGAGAAGGTGTTCCAAAGGAAATGTTAATGTTTATAGTGCCATTTTTTGCAGTACATTTGTTACCTGTATGGATATGGATTGCAGGAATGCTGAAATCTGCAAAAAAATGGAAGGATAGTTCATATGTCATTACCGATAAGCAGATAATCATTAAGAATGTATCAACAGGTATGGATATTATCAAGTACAAATACGATACAATTGTGACGGTAAAGGTACATAGAGGTTTTTGGGATAAGGTTCTTGGCACAAGTGATTTACAGTTTTATCTTACAAATGGTACTCACATAGATATCCTTGACATTAAGGGTGTTGATGAGATATATCCAAAGGTAAAGCAGCGTATTGAAGAAACTCCTTGTGTAAGAGAGTTACATACAAATAATGCAGTAGATGAGGAACAGTCTCATCTTTGCAAGGATTATCCTACAGATTTTAATCCGTATGATAAATAATTACGAAGTGGAGGGTTTATATGAAGAAAAGGAAAGTTTTGCTGGCTACAGCGATTATTGGTGTTAGTGCAATGATGATATTTTCATCATGTAAGAAGGATGCTGCCAGCAAGGAAAATGAAACAACTACCAGTTCGGGAGAAAAAACTGAAGTGAAGGAAAAGGATGCGGTTATCAAGAAAGATGATCCAAGTAAATTCACAAGAATTTCAGTGCATGATCCAACAATTGTGAAGGCTGAGGATGGAACCTTTTATTTGTTTGGTTCCCATTTGGCGGCTGGAAAAAGTGCAGACCTGACATCGTGGCAGAATATAAGTGGTGCTCAGAAGTTATTTGGTGTGGCGAAGTTAGATACACTTATGCCAAATATAAAAGATTGGATGAACCTTGAAGATGGTGACCTGGGGTGCTGGGCAGCAGATGTAATATATAATACAACTACAAAGAAGTATTATTTTTATGCATGTTCATCTCAGTTTGGTTCAACAAACTCAGTAATGTGGTTTGCTACCTCTGACAATATAGAGGGACCATACGGTGAGGCAACACCTATTATATATTCAGGCTTTACTAACACAACAAGTGGTGAGTGGGCTTATACAAACACCAATGTAGGTGATTTGCTTAAAAATGGAACTATTGAAATGGGTGATTGGTTCCACAGTGATGGTTCATATGACAGCAATTCAGGAAAGATGCCAAATGCCATTGACCCTGCGTTGTTCTATGACAAAGAAGGAAGAATGTGGATGTCATATGGCTCGTATTTTGGTGGCATTTACATATTGGAAATAGATGTAAACACTGGAATGCCTATTTATCCAAAGAAGGATGACCCTGCTAATAATGTTGTATCATATTTTGGAAAATTAATAGCAAATCCTTCAGGTGTAAATGGTAGCGGTGAAGGCCCATACATTATATATGATAAGAACTCAGATTATTATTTCCTATTTGTGACATATGGTAATCTTGATGCTCTTGGTGGTTATAATACAAGAGTATATCGTTCAAAGAACCCAGATGGACCTTATGAGGATTCTATGGGACAGCTTGCAACTTCAGCCAATAATAAGGGATTGAAGGTAATGGGCAATTATCAGATGACAGGTAGTATAGGCTATGTTTCTCCAGGACACTCATCTGCTTGTGTGGATGAGGAGAGCGGAAAGATTTTTTATGCGTACCATACAAGATTTGATGATGGAACAGGAAATGCTCATCAGGTAAGAATACATCAGATGTTTGTTAATCAGTATGGCTTCCCGGTAGCGTTGCCATATGAATATGATGGAGAGACAATCGGTGAAAAAGAGATTACTGTTGAAGATGTCATTGGAACATACGGATTTATTAATCACGGAAATACAACAACATATTCTAGCGAATTAAGTGATGTTCATGTGACAAAAGAGAATGATATTGTACTCAATGCTGACGGAACAATTACAGGTAAAATAAAAGGTTCATGGAGCTTTGATGAAAAGGGCTCACCTTATGTTACATTTAAGATAATGAATAAGGAATACAAAGGTGTGTTCTGCTATCAGACAGAGGATGTAAATAAGAGCAATGTAAGACTTGTGTTTGCGGCAGCTGGAGACAATAATATGGTTATCTGGGGCGTAAGAAAGTAATTATAAAAAGTACAGAACAAACATTCGATTTGCTCTGTACTTTTTTTTATGTGTGTGGTAGAATGGAATATGAATTAATCTGAAATAATATACAGGAATATACCATGAGGAGGAATGCTCTATGGATAGATTTATATTGCACAGTGAATACAAGCCAACTGGCGACCAGCCCCAGGCTATAGAGGCATTGGTAAAGGGCTTCAAGGAGGGGAATCAGTTTCAGACCCTACTTGGAGTAACTGGTTCAGGTAAGACATTTACCATGGCCAATATAATTGAACAATTGAATAAGCCTACGTTGATTATTGCTCACAACAAGACATTGGCGGCACAGCTTTATGGTGAATTCAAGGAATTCTTTCCGGAAAATGCTGTTGAGTATTTTGTGTCCTACTATGATTATTATCAGCCGGAAGCATATGTTCCTTCCACGGATACTTATATAGAGAAGGATTCTTCCATAAATGATGAGATAGATAAGCTTCGTCTCTCGGCTACGGCAGCCTTGGCAGAACGTAAGGATGTTATTATCATTTCGTCAGTTTCATGTATATATGGTCTTGGAAGTCCTATTGATTATAAGGAAATGGTACTGTCATTGCGACCGGGTATGGAGAAGGATAGGGATGATGTCATAAAGAAGCTCATTGAGATTCAATATGAACGCAATGATATTGATTTTAAACGTGGTACCTTCAGAGTACGCGGAGATATTGTTGAAATATTTCCTGCAAACTTTGGCGATTCTGCAATCAGAGTTGAGTTTTTTGGGGATGAAATTGACAGAATTACCCAGGTGGATGTGCTTACAGGCGAGATAAAATGCCGTTTAGAACATTTTGCAGTATTTCCTGCATCTCACTATGTTGTACCGAGGGAAAAGATAGAGGAAGCGGCCCAGTCCATAAGTATTGAGCTTGAGGAAAGACTTGAGTATTTTAAAAGTGAGAATAAGCTTTTGGAGGCTCAAAGAATCAGTGAGAGAACTAATTTTGATATAGAAATGATGCGAGAAACCGGCTTTTGTTCAGGTATTGAGAACTATTCGAGACATTTATCGGGCTTACAGCCGGGACAGCCGCCACATACATTGATTGATTATTTTAATGATGATTTTCTTATTATAGTGGATGAGTCACATATTACAATTCCGCAGGTTCGTGGTATGTACGCCGGCGACCAGTCCAGAAAGACCACGTTGGTGGACTATGGTTTCAGACTGCCTTCGGCAAAGGATAACAGACCTTTGAATTTTGAGGAGTTTGAGAGCAAGATAGACCAGATGCTCTTCGTATCAGCTACACCGAATGTTTACGAGCGCGACCACGAACTGTTCCGCGCAGAACAGATTATCCGTCCAACAGGGCTTTTGGACCCTCGTGTAGAGGTCCGTGGCGTGGAGGGCCAGATTGACGACTTGATTAGCGAGGTCAATAAGGAAGTGGCTAAAAAGAACAAGGTGCTTGTAACCACATTGACCAAGAAGATGGCAGAGGATTTGACTGATTATATGAAGGAGGCCGGAATCAGGGTTAAGTATCTGCATTCGGATATAGATACTCTTGAACGTACTCAGATTATTCGAGATATGCGTCTGGATGTATTTGATGTGCTTGTGGGTATCAACCTGCTTCGAGAAGGTCTTGATATTCCCGAGATTACCCTTGTTGCCATACTTGACGCAGATAAGGAGGGCTTCCTTCGTTCGGAGACCTCGCTTATTCAGACTATTGGACGTGCAGCTCGTAACAGCGAGGGACATGTTATTATGTATGCTGACAGTATCACGGATTCTATGCGTGTAGCCATTGATGAGACCAACAGAAGAAGGGCTATTCAGGAAAGGTACAATGAGGAGAATGGCATTACGCCAACAACCATAAAGAAGGCTGTCCGCGACCTTATCAGCATAACCAAGGAAGCGACAGTCAGCATTGATAAGCTTGAAAAGGACCCAGAATCAATGGATGCCAAGGAAATCAAGAAGCTTATGGATAAGCTTAAGAAGCAGATGGAAAGAGCTGCGGCCGACCTTAACTTCGAGCAGGCGGCAGAGCTTAGAGATAAACTTATGGAGCTTAAGAAATTAGTGGAAAATTAGTTTGGTTGCATAGTGCAACGGAATGGAGAAAAAAATGTCTGATAATCAGAAATATATTAAAATCAGAGGTGCTGCTGAGCACAATTTAAAGCAGCTGAATGTGGATATACCGAGAAATAAGTTTGTTGTTTTGACAGGACTTAGCGGCTCGGGTAAGTCCTCTCTTGCATTCGATACCATTTATGCAGAGGGACAGCGCAGGTACATGGAGTCCCTGTCCTCCTACGCCCGGCAGTTCCTGGGACAGATGGAGAAGCCGGATGTGGAGAGTATTGAGGGGCTTTCGCCGGCTATTTCCATAGATCAGAAGTCCACC
>CAYWDL010000126.1:0-6183 GCA_964457015.1 uncultured Roseburia sp.
AAAAAATTGTTGAAAAATTGAAAAGTTATCAATATAATCATATTAATGGACGATTGCTTATATGGGTATTGGCATTGACCATATTGGGGATTAATGTAATCGGAAGTGCTAAGCCTGAAGCGGATTATGATAAAAGGCAGATATTTGGTCTTTGTCTCGGTCTGGGAGTTCTTATAGTGGTAGCGTTAATTGATTATCATTTTATATTAAGATTTTATTGGTTGATATATATATTTAATCTTGGTCTTTTATTGGCGGTTCATTTTTTTGGTGAAAACAATAAAGGCGCCCAGAGATGGATTGAGATTAAAGGGTTTCAGTTTCAACCCTCGGAATTAACCAAGATATTTTTGATATTAATAATGGCTGCTTTGGTAAGCAAATGTATTGATAGAATAAATAATTTTAAAGTAATAGCATTCATTATTGTTGTTTTTTTAATACCGGTTGCACTTGTTCTAAAACAGCCTGACCTGTCAACAAGTATTGTTATATGTGCAGTATTTTGTGTTATTATGTATGTTGCCGGATTAAGCTATAAGATAATAGGTGGAATACTTGCTGTGGGTATAATTGCAGCAGGTGTTCTGGTATATCTTATTATGCAGCCTGGCCAGAAGATTATTGAGACTTATCAGTTGAACCGAATTATCGGTTTCTTTGATCCGGAAAGTGAATTAGGTGAGGAAATTGACCATCAGCAGGAGAATTCGCTTATAGCCATAGGTTCAGGAGGACTTTGGGGTAAGGGCCTTTATAATGATGATGAAAATAGTGTAAAAAATGGTAATTATATACCAGAACCACAGACAGACTTTATATTTACAATTGTAGGAGAAGAGTTGGGCTTTGTTGGTACAATGTCAGTTGTGGTTTTACTTGCATTAATATGTATTGAATGTTTTTATATGGGAGCGCATGCCCCCGATATGATGGGAAAAATAATATGTTGCGGCTTCGGTGGTCTTGTGGCAATACAATCGTTTATAAATTTGGCTGTTGTTACAAGACTTATTCCAAACACAGGTCTTCCGTTGCCATTTGTAAGCTATGGATTAAGTTCATTGGTAAGCTTGTTTTTGGGATTGGGATTTGTTTTTAATGTTGGTTTGCAACACAAAAAGTTACTATAGGAGGTGTTTTGGGGTGAATATTGGTTTAATAGCACATGACTCAAAGAAAAAATTAATGCAGAATTTTTGTATTGCTTATAAAAATATTTTAAGCAAGCATGATTTGTATGCAACAGGAACAACGGGCAGATTGATTGAGGAGGTTACTAATCTTTCTGTATATAAGTTTTTAGCGGGTTCTTTAGGTGGTGAACAACAGATAAGTTCACAGATAGAGAGAAATCAGTTGGATATGGTTATTTTCTTCAGGGACCCTAATAAGCCTAAGAACAATGAACCTGAATTTAAGAATATTTTTAGATTGTGTGATATGAATAATATTCCATTTGCAACGAATCTTGCTACAGCGGAGGTTATGATACTTGCCCTTGAACGCGGAGATTTGGCTTGGAGAGAAATTTACAGACAGTAAAAAAAGCGCGGCATTTGTCGCGCTTTTTGAAAATGTGGAATTTTACAGACCACATTATTTTTGCTACATTGTATCCATTGAATTTACTACTCGTCCATAGAGACTTACTAAGTAAAGTCCTGAAAGTCCTACTAAAGAATAGATAATTCTTGAAATTAATGTCATTTCACCAAATAATAATGCAACAAGATCAATCTGGAAAAAACCAATTAACCCCCAGTTAATGGCACCAATTATTGCGATTGTTAATACTGAATAATCCAATCCTTTTGTGTTCATAACAAACCTCCATTCCAAGGAAATTATCCTTAATTTTATTCACATCCTTATTTTGAACCAAAGGCGATAATATTATTACCTTGAAGATTGGAAGTTTATAACATTTACATAAAAAATACATACTAAAATGTGGACTTTATGCGTCTTTTAGAGTATAATATTTTTGTTTGAAATAAAGAGTGGTTTATCAATAGAGGATGGTTATATGAGCGACGATAAGCGTAAAGTTATTAAATATAAACAGAAAAAGAGTGTGAGTGTTGGTACGGTAGTATTAGCGGTTATATTTATTTATCTTATTTCATATATGATTTTATACGTTACACGAGATAAGATATCTTATTATGAGGTTGTGTACGGAACAACTGCTAAGACGGCTAACAAGACATATGAAGGCATTATTATTAGAGATGAGGTTGTGGTTTTGGCCGAAAGTAATGGTTATGTCACTCATCATTTTCCTGATGGGTCTAAGACAGCTGTTGGTGATACAGTGTGCAGTATAGATGAGAATGGAAAAATAGTGTCCCTGTTTGCAGAAAGTCAGAACGGAGAAAGTACACTATCTCAGGAAGATTTTAATGATATAAAGAATAAAATATCTGATTTTACCCAGTTGTATGATAATAATGATTTTGATAGTGTATATGCATTTAAGTCGGAAATTCAGTCATTGATTGCTGAGAAGATAAATTATAATAATATTAAAAAATTGTCTGAGATTACAACTGAAGACGTGACAAGCTATTTTAAAGTCAGCAATGCTGAAGTATCCGGAATAGTTACATATTATACGGATGGATATGAAGGTAAGACTTATGACACATTGACAGCAGAAGATTTTGCAAAGACGAATTACAAGAAGGTCATTAGTAAAACTAATGAGCTTGTGAATACCGGAACGCCTATTTATAAAATTGTGACAAGCGAGATTTGGGGGATAGTAATCCCTTTGGATTCAGAGGATGTGGCAAATCTTGCTGATAGGACAAGGCTTGAGGTAAGACTGGATGACAGTATTGATACATATGTATTTGATTTGCAGCTTGTTAATATTGGCGGAAGCACATATGCAAAACTGACAACTAAGCTTAATATGATTAATTTTATTGAACAGAGATTTATCGATGTCAAGATTGAAAATAATACTAAAACAGGGTTGAAGATTCCAAAGTCTTCGTTGGTGGAAAAGGATTTTTATGTTATTCCAAAGGCATATGGAACAAAGGGTGGTAATAGCAGTGATACAGGATTTATGCTTGAAGTATATGACGAGAATAATAAAATGACAGTAGAGTACGTAAGTCCGGAAATATATTCAGAAAATGATGAATATTACTATGTGTCAACACAGTTTTTTGAAGATGGAGATTTCCTTCAAATGACCGGTTCGGGTGAAACGTATTGTATTAAGACAAAGGAAACACTGAAAGGTGTATATAATATAAACAATGGTTATTGCATTTTCAGAGAAGTGACTATAATCGATGAGAATACGGATTACTATATTGTAGAGAGTGGAACAGAATATGGCTTGCTTGTGTATGATCACATTGTGTTGGATAGCAGCCTTGTTAATGAAGAAGACATTGTTTACAGATAGGAGATTGTTATGGTAACAGAAAATTATAAAGAGGTTCTTTTGGAGGTTGAAAATGCTGCTGACAAGGCAGGGCGTAAGCCGGAAGATGTTTTGTTGATTGCGGTAAGTAAAACAAAGCCTGAAGCTGCCATCCGGGAATTATATGATTATGGAGTTAGAGATTTTGGCGAGAATAAGGTGCAGGAGCTTTGCTCCAAGCACGAAAGCCTTCCTAAAGACATAAAGTGGCATCTTATAGGCCATTTACAGAGAAATAAGGTAAAATACATTGTCGATAAGGTTCATCTTATACATTCAGTAGATTCGGTTCGTCTGGCTGAGGAGATTCAAAGTGAGGCATTAAAGAAGAATGTTGTTGTAAACATTTTAATTCAGGTTAATGTCGCCAGTGAAGATAGTAAATTTGGTCTGGACACTACGGAAACTGAAGAAATAGTTAGAACAATTGCTTCAATGCCGAATATAAGAATTAAAGGTTTGATGACGATTGCTCCATTTGTGGATGATGGTGAAGAAAATCGTGAAATTTTTAAAAAATTAAAGCAATTAGCTGTTGACATTGATGGCAAAAACATTGATAATGTATGTATGAATGTGCTTTCGATGGGAATGAGTGGAGATTATACCGTGGCCATTGAAGAAGGTGCAACTATGGTTAGAGTTGGTACGAGCATATTTGGCGAAAGAAACTATAATAAATAACAAGGAGAGTGCTGATAAATGGGATTTACAGATAAATTCTTAGACTTTTTTAAATTAGGTGGAGACGACGAATACGAAGATGATTACTATGATGATTATGATGATGATTATGGTGATTATGATGACTATGAGGAAGTTTCAGATAAGAAATCTAAGTTCTTAGGCGGTTCAAAGAAGGCTGATGTTGATAGCTTTGAGGAAAAGAAGGTCATGAAGGAAGTTGAAAAGGAACCGGTAAAGGCACAGAAGACTTTTGGAAAATCATCAAATAAGGTAGTACCAATGCGTACAGGAAGAGGTAATATGGAAGTTTGTGTTATTAAGCCTTCAAATGTTGAAGAGGCAAGAGAAATAACTGATACATTGTTATCAGGAAGAGCAGTAGTATTAAACCTTGAAGGTTTACATGTTGATATAGCACAGAGAATTATTGACTTCGCGTCAGGTTCATGCTATTCGATTAATGGTAATTTACAAAAGATTTCTAGTTACATATTTATTATAACACCGGAATCTGTTGATATCTCTGGTGATTTCCAGGATTTCATTAGCGGCGGTTTTGACGTTGCAGGCTTTAAACAGCAATAATTTAAAATATACAGGAGCTGTTGCATTTGCAACAGCTCTTTATATTATAGCTCTATTATAAGTTGGAGAGGATATTGGATTAATGAAAGAATTTGTAAAATCAATCCGAATAAAGGATGTTTTGTTGTTGGTCATATCGTTAATGGTATTGTTGGTAATTGACCAATATACCAAGTATCTCACGGTTACACATCTGGAAGTGTCGGAATCTAAAGAATTTATAAACGGATTCTTAAGATTTACGTATGTCCAAAACAGAGGTGCGTCATTTGGTATGCTACAGGGCCGGAGAACTGGATTTATTATTCTTACATGCATTGTTTTGCCGATAATGATATATTATTATTTGAAAATTTCTGTTATAATGAATGTATGTAGTGAAGTAATAAAAAAATGGCATTTTTCTATGTTGAATTTTGGCTTAATGCTTATGATTATCGGGTCAATTGGTAATTTTATTGACAGAGTCAGATTGTCCTATGTAATAGATTTTCTTGATGTGGAATTTATTGATTTCCCTGTATTTAATATGGCGGATTGTTATATTACAGTTGGAACGATAGTGTTATTGATTATAATGATTATAATGGGTGAAAAAGAATTGGATTATATTTTGAAATCCAGAAAGAAATGGGTTGATATGGATGTACAATGAAAAAATTGTTGTTACCGATGAAGATGATGGTACAAGAATTGACAGGTTTTTAGCAGATAATCTTGAGGATATTACGAGAAATCGTGTACAAAAGCTTATTGATGATGATCAGATAACAGTAAATAATAAAAGTATCAAAGCGAATTATAAGGTGAAGGAGAATGATATTATTGATATTATAATTCCGGATGCTGTTGAGATAGATATTAAGGCAGAGGATATTCCATTGGATATTGTCTATGAAGATGATGATTTGCTTATTGTTAATAAGCCAAAGGGTATGGTGGTTCATCCGGCTCCAGGACATTACACCGGAACATTGGTAAATGCTGTTATGTATCATTGTAAGGATAATTTGTCGGGGATAAATGGTGAATTAAGACCGGGAATTGTTCATAGAATTGATATGGATACAACTGGCTTGCTGGTAATTTGCAAAAATGATTATGCCCATAATTTTCTTGCAGAACAGCTTAAAATTCATTCGATAACCCGAAAGTACCATGCTATTGTATATAATTCGGTAAAAAATGACGATGGTACGGTTGATGCACCTTTAGGAAGAAATCCATCAGACAGAAAAAAGATGGCCATAGTAAAGGATGGTCGTGAAGCTGTTACACATTATCATGTTATAGAACGTTTTAAAAATTATTCATATATTGAATGTCAGCTTGAAACCGGTAGGACCCATCAGATTAGAGTTCATATGACAAGTATAAATCATCCATTGTTGGGAGATACATTATATGGACCAAAGAATTGTAATTTTAACCTTCAGGGGCAGACCTTGCATGCAAAGGTTTTAGGT
>CAYWDL010000127.1:0-6171 GCA_964457015.1 uncultured Roseburia sp.
CAATTACAGATGCTGAAGGTAATGCTTTATCATGGGCAAGTGCTGGTGGTCTTGGTTTTAGAGGTTCAAGGAAATCTACTCCTTATGCAGCTCAGATGGCAGCTGAAACTGCTACAAAGGCAGCTTTAGTGCATGGCTTAAAAACAGTAGATGTTATGGTTAAAGGTCCTGGTTCAGGACGTGAAGCAGCAATCCGTGCCCTTCAGGCATGCGGTCTTGAAGTAACAAGTATCAAAGATGTTACTCCAGTTCCACACAATGGTTGCCGCCCACCAAAACGTAGAAGAGTCTAATTAGGAGGTGCAAGACAGATGGCAGTTAATAGAGTTCCTGTTTTAAAGAGATGTAGATCACTTGGATTGGATCCAATCTACTTAGGAATAGATAAGAAGTCAAATAGAGAATTAAAGAGAGCTAATAAGAAGATTAGTGAGTATGGTCTTCAGTTAAGAGAAAAGCAGAAAGCTAAATTCATCTATGGTGTATTAGAAAAACCATTTAGAAATTATTTTAACAAAGCTCAGAAGATGCAGGGTATGGCAGGTGAAAACCTCATGATCCTCTTAGAGCGTAGACTTGACAATGTTATCTTCCGTTTAGGTTACGGTAGAACAAGAAAGGAAGCTAGACAGATCGTTGACCACAAGCATGTTTTAGTAAACGGCAAGTGTGTAAACATCCCTTCATACATTGTTAAGGCTGGAGATGTTGTAGAAATCAGAGAAAAGAGCAAAGATTCAGTTAGATATAAGAACATTCTTGAAGTTACAGAAGGTAGACTTGTACCAGAATGGCTTGAAGCAGATCATGACAATCTTAAGGGTTGTGTAAAGAATTTACCAACAAGAGAAATGATCGATGTTCCAGTTGATGAAATGCTTATCGTCGAATTATACTCTAAATAATCCGATATAAATAACCCAAAGAAGGAGGGGCTTTACAGTGTTCGAATTTGACAAACCTAATATTGAGATTGCTGAAATCTCAGAGGATAAAAGATATGGTAGATTCGTTGTTGAACCACTTGAAAGAGGCTATGGTACAACAATTGGTAACTCTTTAAGAAGAATTATGTTATCATCATTACCAGGTGCAGCAGTAAGTCAGGTAAAGATTGAAGGCGTACTTCATGAGTTCAGTTCAGTTCCAGGCGTTAAAGAAGACGTTACTGAAATTATTATGAACATTAAGAATTTATCAATTAAAAATAATAGTGCTACAGATGAACCTAAAGTTGCATACATCGAATTCAGTGGTGAAGGTGTAGTTACTGCTGGTGACATACAGTGCGACCCTGATCTCGAGATATTGAATCCTGATTTGGTTATTGCAACACTTAATGGTGGAGCAAATAGCAAGTTATATATGGAGCTTACTATCACAAAAGGTAGAGGTTATGTAAGTTCTGACCGTAACAAGAAGGATGACCTTCCAATTGGTGTTATTGCAGTAGATTCAATCTACACACCAGTTGAGAGAGTTAACTTATCTGTACAGAATACACGTGTAGGTCAGATTACAGATTATGATAAGCTTACATTGGATGTATATACAAATGGTACATTGGCTCCGGACGAGGCTGTTAGTTTGGCAGCTAAGGTTCTGAGTGTACATTTAGGATTGTTCGTTGATTTATCAGAAAATGCTAAAACAGCAGAAATTATGGTAGAGAAGGAAGAAGACGAGCATGAAAAAGTTCTCGAAATGAACATTGATGAATTAGAATTATCAGTTCGTTCATACAACTGTTTGAAGAGAGCAAGCATCAATACCGTTGAGGAGCTTATTAACAGAACACCGGACGATATGATGAAGGTTAGAAACTTAGGTAAGAAGTCATTAGATGAAGTTCTTGCTAAGTTGAAAGAATTAGGTTTACAGTTAAAGAATAATGATGATTAATCATTAAGTGTATAGTTTGTGGGTCAAGGCAACCTGTCAGTAAGACCGAAGAAGCGTGGCAGGCTGTTCCATAAACAGAAGGAGGATATAATGGCTGGATACAGAAAATTAAGCAGAACAGCTTCACAGAGAAAGGCTTTAATTAGAGCACAGGTAACAAGTTTATTACAGAATGGTAAGATTGTTACAACAGAAGCTAAGGCTAAAGAAATCCGTAAAGTTGCTGAAGGTTTAATCGCTTTAGCAGTTAAAGAAAAAGATAACTTCGAAGAAGTTACAGTAAAAGTTAAGGTAGCTAGAAAAGATGCTAACGGTAAGAGAGTTAAAGAAGTAGTTGACGGTAAGAAGGTTACTGTTTTTGATGAAGTTGAAAAGACAATTAAGAAGGATAACCCTTCAAGACTTCATGCTAGAAGACAGATGTTAAAGACTCTTTACTCTGTAAAGGAAGTTCCTGCAGAAGCTGCTGGAAAGAAGAGAAATACAAAGACAGTTGATTTAACAGATAAGTTATTCAACGAATATGCTCCAAAGTATGCTGACCGTAACGGTGGTTACACAAGAATCGTTAAAATCGGTTTGAGAAAAGGTGACGCTGCTATGGAAGTACTCTTAGAGTTAGTTTAATTAAATATTCGCTATTATGATGCGAAGGATATAAACGAAATGGAAAAGCCAAGACTTGCTTGCAAGATTTTTGGCTTTTTTTGATTTTGGAAGGATAGTACTTGAAAAACAAGGATAAATCGTATAATATTATCTAAGTAAATTTGTAGAAAGGAATGCATTAACATACATGAGCGTTATAAGGATTGAAAACCTTCATCATGCAATTTGCGAGCTTGATGACGAGGGAAATATGTACGAAAAAGAATATGCGCTTAATGGCCTTGATTTAGACATTAATGAGGGCGAATTTGTGGTTATAGTAGGTCATAATGGCTCTGGTAAATCCACGCTTGCGAAGCATATGAATGGTCTCTTATTGCCTACAGAGGGCAATGTATATGTTAATGAGCTTAATACAAAGGACGAGGATAAAATATTTGATATAAGACAGTATGCAGGTATGGTGTTTCAAAACCCTGATAATCAGATTATTGGAGCTGTAGTGGAGGAAGACGTAGGATTCGGCCCTGAAAATATTGGCGTGCCTACAGAGGAGATTTGGGCCCGTGTGGACGAAGCGTTAAGTCTGGTTAATATGACAGAATATCGTCATAAATCACCGTCAAAGCTGTCAGGTGGCCAGAAACAGCGAGTTGCCATAGCCGGTACACTTGCAATGAAGCCTAAATGCATTGTGTTGGATGAGCCCACAGCAATGCTGGACCCAATAGGGCGCGCAGAAGTTATGTCCACATTAAAGAAGCTGAATAAAGAGGAAAATGTAACAATAGTTCTTATAACGCACCATATGGACGAGGTAATTGAGGCAGACAGATGCGTTGTATTGAATGATGGCAAAAAATATTTTGAAGGTACGCCGGAGGAATTATTTGCAGATGTGGAAAACATTAAAAAAATAGGTCTTGATGTGCCACAGGTTACTGAAATTACACATAAATTAAACAAAAAACACAGGTTTATGGACAAAAACGCCCTAAATATCGGTGAATTTGTGGATAACTACGTGGAAAAGTCAGAGAAAACAATGAATTCGGTGGAAAAGATGGTGGAAAAGGTTGAAAAATCAACAACTCTTACTGAGCCCATTGTGGAAATTCAGCAAATATCATATGTTTATAACGATGCATCCAAGTATAAGACAACCGCCATCAATGATGTGTCATTGAATATATATAAGGGCGAAATACTGGGAATTATCGGTCATACAGGCTCGGGTAAGTCCACGCTCATACAGCATCTTAACGGACTTATAAGGGCCGATAAAGGGCAAATAAAGTATTACGGACAAAACATATATGATAAATCATTTAAAATGTCCGAATTGAGAAGAAAGGTCGGATTGGTGTTCCAATATCCCGAATATCAGCTCTTTGAAAGCACTGTTTTGGAGGATGTGTGCTTTGGGCCGAAGAATATGGGACTGAAAAATGAACAGGCCATTGAGACGGCAAAAACGGCCTTAAAAATAGTTGGTCTGTCTGAGGACTATTACGAGAAGTCACCTCTTGAATTATCAGGCGGAGAGAAGCGAAGAGTTGCCATAGCCGGTGTAATTGCCATGGAGCCTGAAATACTGGTGCTTGATGAACCTACGGCAGGCCTTGACCCTAAGGGAAGGGATGAGCTGCTGGCAAATATCAGACGTTTTAGAGATGAGGAAAATATGACCATAATTGTTGTGTCTCATAGTATGGAGGATATGGCAAATCTTGCCGACCGACTGATAGTTATGAACGATGGGCATATTGAGTATGACGATATACCGGTTAATGTATTTAAGGAGTACAAGCATTTGGAGGAGATTGGTCTTGCGGCGCCACAGGTAACATATCTTATGAATGAGATAAAACAGCGTGGCATAGATGTAAGATGCGATATTATAACTGTGGATGAAGCAGTTAAAGAGCTTGAAAAGTATCTAAATTAAGGAAATGTAGAAGATAGGACAGAGATAATGTTACGAGATATTACAATTGGACAATATTATAAAACAGATTCCATATTGCACAGGCTTGACCCTCGTGTGAAGCTTTTTGGAACGCTGGTATTTCTTGTGACATTGTTTATGTCGAAGAATATATTTGGATACCTTGTGGTCACAGCATTTTTACTGTGCGCCATAAGGCTTTCAAATGTGCCGTTAAAATTCATCTGTAGGGGCTTGAAGGCTATTGTGGTGATAATTGTATTTAGCGTTTCCTTTACCCTGTTATTTACCAAGGGAGAGAATGTGCTGGCACAGTTTTGGATATTTACCATATCTGTCGAAGGTATTGTAAAGAGTCTTGAGATTACTGTAAGATTGATTCTTATGATTATAGGAACATCCCTTGTCACGCTGACAACCACGCCCAATGATATTGCTGATGGATTAGAAAAGGCATTTGGTTTTTTGAAGATTATTAAGGTGCCTGTGCATGAAATCGCAATGATGGTATCCATAGCATTTAGATTTATTCCAATATTGCTTGAGGAAACCGATAAGATAATTAAGGCACAGACTGCCAGAGGAGCAAGCTTTGATGAGGGTGGAATTGTAAAGAAGGCTAAAAGTATGGTGCCTATTATAGTGCCATTGCTTGTATCGTCCATAAAAAGGGCTTTAGACCTGGCTACAGCGATGGAGGCAAGGTGTTATAGAGGCGGAGTCGGAAGGACAAAAATGAAGCCATTGAGATATAAAAAAGCTGATTATATTGGCTATGCAGTATATGGGGTATATGTAGTAGTGTCAATTAGTCTAACAATGATTTGATGGAGAATAGTATGTCAAAGAGAGTATTTATGAAAATTGCATATGATGGCACGAATTACTGTGGATGGCAGATTCAGATAAATGGTATCACGGTTGAAGAGATTATCAATCGTGAGCTTAGCAGCCTCCTTGGTGAGGAAATTGCAGTAATAGGTGCGAGTCGCACTGACTCAGGTGTGCACGCCCTGGGAAATGTAGCAGTATTTGATACTGAAACAAGGATACCGGCCGAGAAGATTTGCTTTGCATTAAATCAAAGGCTCCCGGAGGATATTAGAATCCTTGAGTCTAAAGAGGTTCCAGCAGACTTTCATCCAAGATTCTGCAATGGTACCAAGACTTATCAATACAAAATATTAAACAAAAAGATACCTATTCCTACAGAACGCCTGTACTCGCATTTCGTATATATGGATTTGGATGTTGAAAAAATGCGCAGGGCGGCAGAATACATTGTGGGAGAGCATGACTTTAAGAGCTTCTGCTCTACAAGAACACAGGTTGAAAATACAGTTAGAACGGTGTATAGCCTTGATATAGACAAGAAGGATGATATGATATACATTACCATTTCGGGAAATGGCTTCCTCTACAATATGGTCAGAATCATCGTGGGAACCCTGATGAAGGTAGGCTTGTCAGTTTATCCGCCTGAGCATGTTAAGGAAATAATTGATGCCTGCGACAGAAATGTTGCCGGTCCTAAAGCGCCGGCCAAGGGCCTTACACTTTTAGGGATTGAGTACGAAAATTAATTTTGTTGCGAATTGAAGAATTGAAGAAAGTGTTAAAAAATGGTTGACAGACTAAACAATCTGCATTATAATCATTCAATGTGACAATTTGTGTCATATCATTTTACATAGTGCTTTTCGGACATTGGG
>CAYWDL010000128.1:0-6100 GCA_964457015.1 uncultured Roseburia sp.
TAATTTCATTTGGTTGAGGAATGAAATTTCCTGTTTTTTTACTGTAGCAGTTAGCCGCCTTTGCTTTTACCTTAAAGTCCTTATCTACATAAAATGCCACGCTTTTGTGAACGGCCATATCTTCATTTGGAAGATAATAGTAGTCCTTGTATTCCTTATAGAAAAATTTGAGGCTTCCAGTGTATACATCTATCTTCATTTTAAACGAATTATCATATGCGGTAAAATAATAATCCCCATATCCAAATGAAACTCTTGACGTAATTTTATTATGTAAACATCCTTTGATAATAAATTCTTTTTTTTCGGTAGATGCGTCTCTTACTGCTATTTGAAGCTCATCTATTTCAAATTCACCTTTGAAGATATCACAGTAAGAGTAAATGTTTAAAAGTACCGGCATGGCTTTTAAATCCTCAAAATTGTGCAGAAGAAGTACCTTTAACAATCTTTCGTCCTTGGATTCCAAATATGCGTGATATACAGATATCAGGTCGCCACCGCTGAATTTATCCTCCCTGTTTATGCCAAGAAACTGTTCTATGGTCTTTTGCTTGAGATTTGCCAGCTTGAACAGCTTTCTAAGCTTATAAGCATCCTTGTATATATCAACACTTATGTGCGAATTCAAATCCATCAAAAGCTTATATTTAGAAAGCCTGTAATTAACAAAGGGAATATCAAAGCCATCTCCATTAAAAGAAAACAAAGTTGTATAATCTTTAATAAATTCCATAAATTCTGTCAGCATTTCTTTTTCGGTATTAATGTCATCCAAAAACCATTGCTTTATAAGAAATTTTTCACTGTCCTTATCAAAATATAAGCATCCAATCATATATAAGTATGAGTTTTTTGCTGAAAAGCCAGTTGTTTCAATATCAAAAAACAAGGTATTTTCAATATCGATATAATTTACATCAATTTTATCGAGACATAAGCCTGATTCACTTTCAAAACATTTCATATTACATACTCTCCATTCACAAAATTTATAGTGATTATACAACAAATTACTACAAAAATCTATTGAGAAAATAGCTATTTTATATTAAAATAGAGTTATTATGTATGGAATGGAGGAAATTCTATGTCTGTGTTGACTTTTAAGGGTGGAGTTCACCCTGTAGAGGGCAAAGAATTATCAAAATCTGCCGCCATAAGAAGGATTGAGCCAAAGGGCGACGTTGTTCTTGCAATGGGACAGCATATAGGCGCACCTGCAACACCTATTGTTAATGTTGGCGATTATGTTTTGGTAGACCAGAAGGTTGGAATTGGGGAAAATTTCGTTTCAGCAAATGTTCATTCGCCGGTTTCGGGAAAGGTTAAAGCTATAGAACCTAGAATGCTTGCTAATGGGAATAAGGTTAATTGTGTTGTTATTGAAAATGATGAGAAGTATGAAGCTGTAAAGGATTGCATAAGCTGTGATGGCAGCAAGGAATCTATATTAAATGCCATTAAAGAGGCTGGAATCGTTGGTATGGGCGGAGCCGGATTCCCGGCACATGTAAAGCTTTCGCCTAAGAATCCACAGGATATTGAATATATTATTGTTAATGGTGCGGAGTGTGAGCCATATTTGACATCTGACTACAGAAGAATGTTAGAACAGCCTGAACAGCTTGTTGAGGGCTTGAATATAATTTTATCTTTGTTTGACAATGCAAAGGGTATAATTGCAATTGAAGATAATAAAATGGATGCCATAATTCATTTACGAAGCTATATTAGAGATTACGAAAGAATAAGTATAAAGACAGTATATACAAAGTATCCGCAGGGTGGTGAGAGAACTCTTATCAAAGCCGTTACAGGCAGGGAAATCAATTCCGGTATGCTGCCGGGTGACGTTGGCTGTATTGTTAATAATGTTGATACAGTATGCGCTATTTATAATGCAGTAAAAAACGGCAAACCATTGACCAGAAGAATAGTAACTCTTTCAGGAGATGCTGTTAATAATCCTTGCAATCTTGATGTTGCTTTAGGAACAACAATCAGTCAGCTTATTGACGAGGCCGGTGGTTATAAAAAGCAACCTGAAAAAATCATTTCCGGTGGGCCAATGATGGGTACTGCTATATATGATATTAATACACCTACAACAAAAGGTGTTTCAGCAATACTTTGTATGAGCGAAGACGAAGTGGCTATGTATGAGCCGTCGAATTGCATTAATTGCGGCAGATGCGCTGAGGTCTGTCCGGGTCAGATTATTCCGTCAAGAGTTGCAATGCATGCAGAGCACGGTAATGTTGATGAATTCTTGAAAATGTATGGTATGGAGTGCTGCGAATGTGGTTGCTGTTCATATATTTGTCCGGCAAAGAGAAATCTCACTCAGTCAATTAAAACAATGAGAAAGAGCGTCCTTGCGTCTCGTAAAAAATAGGAGGGTAATATGAAAGATAATAATATGTTAAAAGTTTCATCAAACCCTCACGTGAGGGATAAAGAAACAACAGGAACCATTATGCTGGATGTGCTTATTGCACTTATTCCTGCGACCTTGTTCGGTATATATAATTCAGGAACAAACAGAGTATATAGTGCTATTCTTATTGGAGTTACAGTACTTACATGTGTTCTTTCAGAGCTGTTGTTTGAAAAAGCGATTGGTAAAAAAAGCACAATTAAAGATTTAAGTGCAGTAGTAACAGGTTTATTGCTGGCACTTAATCTTCCGTCAGGCTTTCCATTGTGGATGGCCATAATTGGTGCAATATTTGCAATAATTGTTGTTAAACAGATATTTGGCGGCATAGGACAGAATATTATGAATCCGGCACTTGCTGCAAGATGCTTTTTATTCCTGTCATTCAGTCAGCAAATGTCAAATTTTGTGGTAGACGGTGTAAGTACCGCAACACCTCTTGCCGTTTTAAAGACAACAGGTGTTGAAACACCTTTAAAAAATATGATTTTGGGAAATATCGGCGGTACAATAGGTGAGACATCAACAATTGCCATTTTGATTGGTGCAATATATCTTCTTGCAAAAAAGATTATTGATTACAGAATACCTTTGTCTTATATTGGTGCCTTTTCAGTATTTATACTAATCTTTGGAGATAAATCCTTTGATTTAAGCTATTTACTGATGCATTTATGCGGAGGAGGCTTGATGCTTGGTGCATTCTTTATGGCTACAGATTATGTGACAGCACCAATTACTTCAAAAGGAAGGATTGTTTATGGTATCATTTTAGGTTTGCTTACCGGTTTATTCAGGATATTCGGACCTAATGCAGAAGGTGTATCCTTTGCCATAATATTTGGAAATTTATTGGTACCATTAATCGAAAAGTTCACAATGCCAAAGCCTTTTGGATATGTTAAGAAAAGAGGGGGTAAGAAAGCATGAAGAAGGATGCATTGATTTTAGCTTTAATTACCCTTGTTGCAGGATTGTTGCTTGGTGGTGTTTATGAAATTACAAAGGAGCCTAGAGCTAAGCAGGAGGAAATTGCAAAAAACAAGGCATATATTGCCGTTTTTGAAAATAACAAGACATATAAGGATATGAATGTAGATAAATTCACATTTGAGGATGTTGATTTAAATACCTTAAATGGTTTGGATAATGCGTTGAAGGATAATGGTTTATCAGGAAAAGTAACAATTGATGGTCTTGTTAAAGCTGTTGATAAAGACAAAAATATTGTTGGATTTGTATTTAACGTTACTGCAAAGGGAGGATACGGTGGTGATATCAGCTACTCTGTAGGTTTAAGTACGACAGGCTCTGTTACGGGCATCTCGATATTGTCAATCGAGGAAACTCCCGGACTTGGTATGAAGGCCAAGGAGGAAAGCTTCCTTAATCAATATGTTGATAAGAGTGGCAGCTTTGTAGTTAACAAAGACAATCCTTCAGATACGGATATTAAGATTGATTCTATTTCAGGCGCAACCATCACTTCAAGAGCTATGACAGATGGTGTCAATGGTGCAGTTGTGGCATTTTCATGTATTAATGTAGGAGGTGTGACTAATGAGTAATAAAGAAGTTATAAAAGAACGACTTTTTAATGGTATTATCAAAGAGAATCCTACATTTGTTATGATGCTTGGTATGTGTCCGACGCTTGCAGTTACAACCTCTTGTATCAATGGTATAGGTATGGGACTGACAACAACAGTAGTTTTGGCTCTTTCAAATATGATGATTTCTGCTTTGAGAAAAATCATTCCTGATAAAGTGCGTGTGCCTGCATTTATAGTTGTTGTAGCAAGCTTTGTTACAATTGTTCAGTTCATACTACAGGCATATTTGCCATCTTTAAATGATGCACTTGGAATATATATTCCGCTTATCGTTGTAAACTGTATTATTTTAGGACGAGCAGAAAGCTATGCATCAAAGAATCCTGTGATACCTTCGTTATTTGACGGTATAGGTATGGGGCTTGGATTTACGGCAGGTCTCGGTATACTTGGTGCTTTTAGAGAAATATTAGGTGCAGGTGAAATATTTGGTATTTATATATTACCTGATGCTATTGAGCCTGTTAGAATGATTGGTCTTGCACCTGGTGCTTTCTTTGTACTTGCATTTTTAGTTGCAGCACAAAACAAGATTAAGGCTGTCAATAAAGACAAGGGCAAGGAAGTGCCTGATACATGCACAAGTGATTGTGGCAGTTGTGGTAACTGTGGCACAGGTGCCTCACGAATTAAGTCAATTATAGAAGCGGATAAAAAGGAAATTGCGGCAAGTAAGGAGGAGAACTAAATGGGTGATTTGTTGAAAATTGCTGTTGCGGCAGCTATGATAAATAACGTTGTTTTAAGCCAGTTTTTAGGTCTTTGTCCTTTTATCGGTGTTTCAAAAAAGACTAAAACTGCTGCAGGAATGGGTGCGGCTGTAATATTTGTTATTACAGTGGCAAGTGCGTTGACATATTTTGTTTATCATCAGATATTAGTAAGATTTGGCATTGAATACCTTGAAACTATAGTATTTATTCTTTTAATTGCTGCTTTGGTACAGTTTGTTGAAATGGTGCTTAAGAAAATGAGTCCACCATTGTACAATGCATTGGGTGTATATCTTCCTCTTATAACTACAAACTGCGCAGTACTTGGTGTTGCAATCACAAACGTAAGTAATGGTTATAATTTTATACAGAGTGTTGTTAACGGCTTTGGCACAGCATTGGGCTTTACAATATCAATTGTTATATTGGCCGGTCTTAGAGAAAAGATGGAATACAATGATATTCCTGAGGCGTTTAAAGGCACACCGATAATTCTTTTAACCGCCGGTCTTATGGCTATTGCGTTTAGTGGTTTTGCAGGCATTTTGTAAACCGGAAAGGAGCTAAATATGGATGGAATTATTATTGCCGGTCTTATAGTTGGCGGTACCGGTTTGGTTATAGGTATACTTTTAGGTATTGCAGGAAAGTTTTTTGCAGTGCCTGTTAATGAAAAGGAATTATTAGTACGTGAGGCATTGCCCGGTAACAATTGTGGCGGATGTGGTTATGCAGGCTGTGACGGCTATGCGGCAGCTGTTGTCAACGGAGAGGCCGCACCTAATCTTTGCCCTGTAGGCGGAGCTAAGGTAGCAGAGGAGCTAGGTAAGATTTTAGGCATTGAAGTATCTGTTGAAAAGAAAATTGCCTATGTAAAATGTAGTGGAACCTGCGATATTGCACCTGATAAGTATGAGTATCACGGAAGCAAGTCGTGCGTTGAAGCGATGAGTGTTACCGGCTTTGGACCAAAGAAATGCTCATATGGATGTATGGGTCTTGGAAGCTGTGTAAATGTATGCGAGTTTGAGGCAATTAGTGTTGTTAACGGAATTGCAGTGGTTGACCCTGAAAAATGTACTGCCTGTGGCAAATGTGCCAAGGTCTGTCCAAAGCATCTTATTGACATTGTTCCATACGAATCTAAATATCATGTATCTTGTAACAACAAGGATAAAGGCAAGGATGTCAAAGCTGTATGTAGCGCAGGATGTATCGGCTGTGGCATATGTGCCAAGAATTGTCAGTTTGATGCTGTTAGTGTTACAGATAATTTAGCAACAATAGATTACGTAAAATGTAAAAATTGTGGTGTGTGTGCTAATAAGTGTCCT
>CAYWDL010000129.1:0-6058 GCA_964457015.1 uncultured Roseburia sp.
AGTCTGAACGTGCCTGCAAGCTCTTCGTTAGGTATGGCAAAGGACGCAAGAGCCGTAACTGCCACTACTATGACAATCACAGGGCTTACAAGATTTGCTTCCACCGCCGATTGTCCTATAATAAGACCTCCTACGATACCTATAGTACTTCCAATGGGGCCGGGAATTCTAATCCCTGCCTCTCGTAAAAGCTCAAAGGATAATTCCATTAACAACACCTCTATAAGGGCAGGAAATGGCACTGACTGCCTTGCTTCATAAAAGGACAGCAGAAGCGGAGTCGGCAAAATCTCCGGATTAAAGTTCACCACCGCCAGATAAAATGCCGGCAGGGACACCGCCAGAAATGCCGCAATATATCTTATTATCCGCGCAAAGGATGCCACAAAATATCTGTTATAATAATCATCAACAGTTTGAAAAAAGCTATTGTAATTGGTAGGCAATATAAGTGCCACAGGGGTATTATCAACCAATATTATCACCCTGCCATTCAAAAGCTCCATAACCGCCTTGTCTGGTCTCTCAGTGGTCTGATATTGCGGAAATGGCGAATGTATCTTTTCTTCCGTAAGCTGCTCTATGATTCCACTGTCACTTATTCCGTCCACATCTATTTGGTCAAGTCTTCTCATAGCCTCATCAAGCACAGTTTTTCTAACAATACCCTCCACGTATAAAACATTTACCATGGTGTTACTTCTTGTTCCTATTATTTTTTCCTTAACCTTAAGACTGTTGTTTTTCATACGTTTTCTAATGAGGGCTGCGTTGGTTTTTACCGAATCCGCAAAGCCTTCCCTGCTGCCCCTTAAAACCTTCTCATTTTTCGACTCACCAACAGTCATCATTGGATAACCAACACTTAGAATCTTCTGAGCTTTATTGTAGCCATCAATGAATTTCACAGCATTTCCCGCCATAAGGGCCGTAACAGCCTCCTCTACGGTACTTAACTCCTGCTCAACCGTAAAGCCGTCAAAGGTCGTTGAATTTATGGTAACCTCCTCATAATAAATGCAGGTTTCAACTCCATTTTCGCCTTCACACCTCTTTATGGTTTTGATGTCATCACAATCCTTAAGATACTCATCAAAATACGCCATATTTTCCCTTATATCATCACTTATATACATACACATTAACCCACATACTTTCTACAAACTCTTTATCATTATTCATTTTCTTCAAACACACGCAAATTATTCATCAGACACGTAAAATTTATTTTAATTCACAAAGCTTTTTGAACGCGTTGCTTACAGTCCTTAATTACGTGAAAGTTGTGTATTTATATTAGGTTCACATTTCAGTGAGATGATTTTGGAGATTTCTAATACTTTATTCCCAAGTTTTTTTATTATTTTAGTCTTTTATATGTCTGTAACAACGCGTTCAAAAAACTTTGCGAAATAAAACAAATTTTATTTGACATTGTAAGTTTTTACAATTAATATGTATTTATAAGATTGTATACAGTATTACAAATGTATAATCGTGTAATAGGAACGGAGGATTTATGCACTTTCTTCACATAAGAGCACATGGAAAAATTAATTTAGGACTTGATATTTTAAGAAAGCGTGAGGATGGATACCACGAGGTTAAGATGATTATGCAGTCCGTTGGATTGTATGATAAGATTGAGATAGGACTTATCGGTCCCAGCAAAGAGCCACAGATTGATATTGAGACAAACCTGAGATATTTGCCTGCAAATGAGAATAATCTTGCTTATAAAGCAGCTTATCTTTTAATGTCAGAGTACAATATCAACGCACATATTTTAATCAGAATCAAAAAGATGATTCCTGTTTCAGCAGGAATGGCCGGTGGAAGTACTGACTGTGCTGCGGTTTTAAAAGGTGTTAACAGGTTGTTTAACCTTAAGCTTTCAAATGAGAAATTAAAGGAATATGGTGTTACTCTTGGTGCAGACGTTCCTTATTGTATTGATGGCGGAACTGCCCTTTCTGAAGGGATTGGCGAAAAACTTACGCAGTTGCCGGATATGCCTCCATGCATTATCCTGCTTGCGAAACCACCAATCAATGTTTCGACTAAATTTGTATACGGAAACTTAGATTTATCCAAGATTACCGAGCATCCGGATATTGATGGAATGATTGAATGTATCAAGGCTCAGGATTTAAAGGGTATGGTGTCTAAGATGGGCAATCTATTAGAAACCGTAACAGAAAAAGAATATCCTGTTATCACAGATTTGAAAAAGCTTATGGTAGACAATGGCGCATTAGGCTCTATGATGAGCGGTAGCGGACCTACAGTTTTTGGCATATTTGATAACAGGGAAAAGGCTAAGGCTGCATATGAGGCTGTAAAAGCATCCGGCCTAGCAAGACAGGTATATTTAACAGACGGAGGTGATGGAGATGAAAGATATTAGTCTTAAGCTGGACGCATATCTTCCTCTCAGAGACATTGTTTTTAATACCCTTCGTGATGCTATCATCAACGGCGACCTTGAACCGGGTGAGCGACTTATAGAGATTTCTTTAGCTGATACCTTAGGCGTCAGCAGAACACCGGTAAGAGAGGCTATCCGCGAACTTGAAAACGAAGGACTTGTTGTTATGACTCCTAGGAAAGGGGCTGAGGTTGCCCGCATCAGCAGTAAGGATTTGATTGATGTATTGGAGGTACGCCGTACTCTTGAAGTACTGGCTATGGAGCTTGCCTGTGACAAAATCACGCCTGAAGAGTTGGCACATTTAGAGGCAAATCTTAGCGATTTCGACTCTTGCATTAACCAGGGCACTCCAACAGAATTATCATCATTGGATGAGAATTTTCACGAGATTATATACAATTCAACAGGTAATATGAGACTTATACAGATTTTAAGTAATCTTAGAAAGCAGATGTACCGTTACAGATTTGTATATATAAAGGAAATAAGCCACAGAAAAACCCTTCAGCTTGAGCATTTGAAAATACTTAATGCCCTAAAGGACAGGAATAAGGAAGCCTGTGTGGCGTCTATCTTAGAACATATTGATAATCAGAAAAAAGCAATTTTGGAAAATATTCATTTCGACTATTAAGTATACATTACAATATGCCGATACAAATAATGTAACTATAGCAAGTGAATAAAATTCACAAGTGAACGTTGTTCACTTTATTACAATTCTACCAAGGAGGGTGAATATTATGAGTTTAAATGGAGTTTCAAGTGTATATGCTAGTTACAGTGCCACATACACAAAGAGCACCGAGGTTAAAAAGACTACATCAGAAGCTACCGTAAGCGAAGGTGTTACTTACGAATCAACAATCAATGAGAAAACTGACCGTTCAGCTATAGTGGCTGCTCTTAAGGCAGATGCTGAAGCAAGAACAAACAGCTTTAAGCAGATGGTTACGGATATGTTGACAAAGCAGGGGCATAAGGTTACTACTGCTGATGATATGTGGAAGGCGTTGGCAAGTGGTAATTTTACTGTTGATGCTGAAACTGCTGCAAAGGCAAAGGCAGACATTGCAGAGGATGGCTACTGGGGCGTAAATCAGACATCTCAAAGAATATTTGATATGGCAGTTGCTTTATCAGGCGGTGACGAAGACAAGATGGATGAAATGTTGGAAGCGTTCAAGAAGGGCTTTAGCCAAGCTACAAAATCCTGGGGAAGGGATTTGCCAGACATTTCTAACAAGACATACGACGCTGTAATGGAAAAATTCGAAAACTACAAAGCTCAGAAATCTGAAAACACAGAAGCTTAATTTAAAAACTAAGGAGTTGTCGGTAAATAACGATTTTTATCTCCTAATTTACAAAAAAAGAACATTCTCCATAAATCAATACCTTTTAAGTATGATTTTTGGAGAATGTTTTCTTTTTTATTAATTATATTATATCCCAACTGCCCCTTTATGTTATATGGTTGCTTTTACCACCAACAGCATATCACCTTCATTTATTTCATCGCCCCTCAATTCATTAAGGGTTCTCAAGCTTTCCACAGAAGTAAAATATTTCTTGGCTATTTTCCACAAGGTATCACCCTTTTGCACCTTATAACCCACTATACAAGGTGCTTTTTGGATTACCTCCGTATCAAACTCGCTCTGCTCTATGGTTTCTATAATTTCCTCCGAAAACACGTCGAATACCAGACAATCAAGGGATACATACCCCTTCACTTCAATCTCATTATTTCCTGCCATATTGGCATTAAGCTGCTCCAAGGATGGTCTGATGGTTACAATGGAATCCTTATTAACCCCCGAAGCTTCAACCTGCTGACTAAATGGCACTATTTCCTTTGCCATGCATATTGGCATTTTATCATCTGAGGAAATGTACATCAAATCAATGTCCACTACACCATCCACCATAATGACATCATCCGACGGTATTACGGATTCAAGCTTAACCCTGCCATTACTACTGCAAAGCTGCATAATATGTCCCTTTTCCGAATCAAGCTTTATCTTATCGGCAACCTTGCATTTCGAAACATTCTTCATAAGAAGGCTGCATATATTGGTTTTCAAGAAATTAGGAGTCAGCTGATGCTCCACTGAATTAACATCACTAATTACCGTAATGCTCTCCTCGTCAAATATTTTCATATTCAAATCCAAAACCATCTCAAACTCAATTACTCGCTGTTCACCGTCAAAATCCGGCTTTACGCCAATACTTGTGTTGGATACGCTGGTACCGATATCCGCAATCATATCCTCGCTGCACTCCGGCAGCTCTATACTGCCATTAAAAGGGACAATGGACTCCAGCCACTGCACAGGTGCATTTTCCTCCTCTGCCTCATACAGTACAAACATCTGCAATTCACCGGATAAATCCACCTTGCCATTTCCCAGCCTTGTATTAATACTTCTAACATCGAGACTTTCCCACAAAACTTGCGAAATGTTCTGCTTGTTGGCCGGTATGTCTATTTCGTCCTTGATTCTAAAAATATCCTTCTTAAATATCACCAGCTGTGATATATCAAACTCCTTTTTTAGACAATCCACATTCTCTTCACTTACAATATCCACCACCGGCTGTGTGTCATATATGTCTTCTGCCACAATTTTAAGGCCTACAATGGCTTTTACGGATATCTTACGAGAATTAATAACACCGATGGATAAATCCTCGATGTCACACCTTACACTGACACTATCGCTATCCTTTACGCCTTCCATATTGATAGTTTCATCAATAGCTATTTCCCCTGACATATTATGTATAAGTCTGCTGTCACTGAAACAGCCATACAACAGATTGAACGACAGCCTTCCCTTAAGACTTACCTTCTGATTATTCACCCTGATATTATCAAGGACTATTTTACCTGCATCAGTAATAATTTCATCAATATCTGCCTTAATGTCAGGCACATTGAAATCGTCCTCCAACGTAATCTGCGTAAATGTGTGCGCCTTGATTTTATTCATATGCACATTCTTTTTTATAAGCTCCATTATTTACCTCCCTATTTATACACTACTGTTTTCTCAATATTTTCAAGCTTTACTACAATATATGGCGACGTAACAAGTTTTAGCACCTCTTCATTTTTTGCCGGCCCCATCAATGTAGTCTTTATGGCAATGGTGTTCTCTGTCTCATAAAGCTCATTTACCTGTATACTGTATCCTGTTGTAGGCTGGTCGCCATAGCATACAATTATGTACAGTTCACCCATATCAACGTATGTGGTCTTCGCCACCTCGTGCTTGTTATCCTCAATAATCTGCTTTAGCTCCATTGGAATTTCATTATCACCTAACACAGTGAAATCCAAATCCTTCAGCTTCTTTTCTTCAACGGTTTCCTCCTTGCAGCCTGAAAGTGCAAAAAGGAAGCTTAGAATAACAGCAAGACACAGTATTCTCTTCATCTTCAATCTATTATTTCTATCCACAAAAAAATCCCCTAATACTCTTTTTACTAGAATATTAGGGGAGCTTGAAAAATATTACATAAAAGTAAATTCAAAAAAAATTGTTTCGGCGACTTTAGTGGCCGAAACAATTTATTATTGAATTTACTTTTATAAATATTTTTTCAAATCTTCTA
>CAYWDL010000130.1:0-6017 GCA_964457015.1 uncultured Roseburia sp.
ATGGACTATCTATTTCCCGACAGCCCCTTTTCCAGTTTTCTTATTTAATCTTATGTTCTTCCGCTTCAGCTTTTCCTATTAAGTACAAAAATGCTATAGCTGGTATTCTTAAAATCGGTACTTTTGTCTCATGTTTTGTTACACCAAAATCATCCAACTGTTTTGTTACCAAAAAAGCAGACGTAACCTTTGATTTTTCATCCTTGCACAACTCTACAATAGCATCTGTTCCCGAAATGTGCGAATTATTACGATACTTAACCTCACACAGAATCTTTTCGCGCGGAAGCTCTATTACCACATCCACTTCTTTTTGATTATCCTTTGCTTTTCTAAAATAACCAAGCTGAGCTGTACTTCCCTGATAAAACGACGCAATATGCTTATACACCGTTGTTTCAACCATTGCTCCAAGTTCCTTTTCATCTGACAAAACATCGTCTATCATCAATACCGCATTACGGATAGCTGCATCAGCGACAAATATTTTAGGTTTTCCCTTCAATGCTCCTTTACTTCCTACATCTATTGGTTTTGACAAATAAATCAGGTTAGACATTTCCAAAGCTTCTATATAGCTTTCTAAAGTACTTACAGAAGTATTTTCTAATTCCTTCGCCGCCGTTGTTATACTAAAAATCTCTGTTGAATTCATACACAAATATAAGAACAATTTTTCCATTAACAATGGGCTTCGTATATTAAAGAGACTCAATACATCACGCTTAATAACTTTATCAACAACATCCTCGCGCAAAATTCTTTGAGCATACATATCATCATCCGATAATACAAGCTCTGGAAATCCCCCAATCATAAGATAACGATTGAAATGACCTTCCAATGGTGCGAATCTATCTATCAAATCACCAAGCTCTGCAATACTCATTTCAACAAGTTCTGTAAGTTTCACTTCATCAGGCAAAATTGGCTCTTCAATTTGAAGCAAACGGCAATACTCGTAGAATGACATTGTCGGTATCTTAAGTACACTCCATCTGCCTGTGCCACTATCAGTGGAACCTTTTTCCAGTATAGGACTCGCTGAACCAGTTGCAGTCAAACGAATATCCTTCCTACTATCATAAATCACTTTCATCCATAATTCCCAATGCTCAGTATATTGTATTTCATCAAAAAATATATATTTTATTCCTTCAAGAGGATAAAGCGACTCGTAGATTGAAAGTACGGTATCTACATTTACAAGCTTTACAATCGGATTATCAAAAGAAACATACAAAATATTTTTTGGATTTATCCCCTCCTCAATCAAATTATCTATCATCTGATACATAATTGTGGTTTTACCTACTCGTCTTGCCCCAGACAGTACAGCAAAGCGTCTAAGTGTATTATGTTTTATCATTTTTAATGCTTCATAATAAGCCAGTCTCTTTTGTGGCTTACTTTCATCTTTAATTGTGGCAGGATTACGCCACCACGAATTATATTGTCTTAATACTTTAATAACCTGTTCATCACTTACAATCGCCATAAACTCCTCCACTAATAAAAAAATAAATATACTCGAATAACTCCACAGGAGTTATTCAAGTATATTTTAACAACAGTCAACAAAAAACACAAGACAAATAATATAAAAAAATATATCTTTTTTTCACATTTTTCGCACTACCTATATCTACTGCCCACTTAAGACTGCCTTTATCTTCTCTCTTGCCACAGCAACCGTATTCATATCCGGCTCCATAACATAGAGGTTCATACTTGGTATTGAGTATGTTGGAAGCATTGCGCCTGTTCCATCCACGCTGTAGCTTTCTACGGACCATGTTGCCATATCGTCTATCTGCATATGAACAAGTGCATATATTTCTTCCGATGTGAAGTTTGTCTGGAACGAGCCGGCAATAGCTGCAAGCACCTCCCTATAATTCAGGACCACATCAGGTGTAGCCATCTTCTTTATCATAGATGTTATCACAGCCATCTGATTCTTGCCTCGCTGTCTGTCTCCGCTGGCAAATGAATATCTTTCTCTTGCAAAGGCAAGCGCCTGACGTCCCGTAAGGCCTGTATTTAAGCCCGCTGTGAAGTTTCGTCCACCTGCGCTGAATGCGTATTCCGAATTTACATCAATTCCACCTATTGCATCTATAATGTCTATGAAGCCTGTAAAGTTCATTCTCACATAGTAATCTGCAGTCACTCCATACAGCATTCCAAGTGTGTCTCTCGAGCATTCCACACCAAAGTTACCGGCATGTGTCAGCTTATCCTTCACACCGCCCGATACCGACAATGGCACATAGTAGTCTCTCGGTGTGCTGATAAGTACAACCTTTTTAGTCTCGGTATTTACTGCTGCCAGGATGTTTACATCACTACGGCTTCTTCTGTTAACATTGCCGTAGGTATCGATACCGCTTATATATACCACAAATGCGCTCTTTGACATTTCCGCAGGACTTGTTGGCTCCTGATATACGAAGCCTCCGCCCCATTCGCCATAGGTACCATAATCGTGCACATAGCCACCTGAATTACCAGACGACTCACCCGTTGTCTCTTCTGTTGAATTATTGGCAGAGTCGACACTTTCTTTTCTAGAAGCAATCTTTTCCTCTATCTCAACCTCTTCTACCACCCTAGTCTTTGTGGCAAAATCTGTATAGCCTTCAACCTCTTCAAACACGCTGGCATAAACTGCACTTATTATAATAGCGTCTACATCACCATTATACAATGCGTCCACCAGCTGCAATGGGTCATCCTCCATTTCAACCTCTTCGTATCCATCCCCTGCTGCCTCTTTTATTTTTTTAAGCACCTCATCTGCATACTTGCGGTCTCGCTCCTTCATGAAGCCTATCTTGTATTCTTCCAGCTCAAGCATGCTTGATGCGTTGTTTTCTGCAAGAACTCTGATTTCCATAACTGTGACTTCGATGTCGGCACCCTCGGTCACCTGATTCACAACATTATCCACTTCACCGGCAACCTGATAGCCAATTATACACACTGCGCCTATACTTATGCACAGTAATATGAATATTATGTTGGCCGCCTTCTTTTTTCTAAGCAGAATGTTCAGCAATGCTATCAATGCCATCACCACCAGTATCACCGCCAGATACTTGGTCGGAAGCACCTTCATACTAATTACCTTAGTCATAAGCAGTACCGCTGTCACTCCGTAGAATATCAATGCCATATAATTGATTATGCGCAGTACTGTCCATACTGCGCTAGTCTTTTTTGTATTTTCCTTATTAACCTTTGTTTTTTTTGCACTTTTTTTACTGTTTTCACTCATATTTTCTCTCCAATGAAACGGGAAATATTTCACTATTCCGCTTTCTTCATCACATAAGTTGGAACAAGCTTCTTTACGTGTTCGCGAATCTCGTTATCAGCTGCGTCTTTTTCACACACTTCCTTCAACTCATCAAGCCCATTCTGGAATACTTCGTAATCCATAGCAATTGGCTTTCCGATATGAATCATATGATTAGCTGTTTCCTTCAAGCCCTCTTCATCCATAAGCATTTCTTCAAAAAGCTTTTCGCCCGGACGAAGTCCTGTGTACTCAATCCTTATGTCTACATCAGGTGTATAGCCTGACAATTTTATAAGCTTTCTTGCCAAATCATCAATTCTTACCGGGTCACCCATATTAAGTACAAATATTTCTCCGCCCTTTGCGTAGGTTCCCGCCTGAAGTACCAGGGATACCGCCTCAGGTATTGTCATGAAATATCTTATGATGTCCTTATGTGTAACCGTTACCGGACCACCCTCAAGAATCTGCTTCTTGAACAACGGAATTACCGAACCGTTGCTTCCAAGTACATTACCAAATCGTACTGCAACATACTCTGTTTCATACTTCTTATCAAAATACTGTACAATCATCTCACAGAGACGCTTTGATGCACCCATAATGTTTGTCGGGTTAACCGCCTTGTCTGTGGAGATAAGTACAAATCTCTTTACACCATATTTTCCTGCTGCTGCAGCTGTCTTGTATGTACCGAATACATTGTTTTTGATAGCCTCATTTGGGCTGTCCTCCATAAGCGGAACGTGCTTGTGGGCTGCTGCGTGAAACACTATATCCGGACGATATTTCTCAAATATAGTCTCCATTCTATGTGTATTTCTAACAGATGCAATAAGTGTCACAAGATCAAGCTTGTCACCATACCTTCTCTTAAGCTCCTGCTGTATTTCATAGGCGTTATTCTCGTAAATATCGATGATAATAAGCTGCTTTGGATTGTGGGATGCAATCTGTCTCGAAAGCTCGCTACCGATGGAACCGCCACCGCCTGTAACCACAACAACCTTATCCTCAATAATATTTTTAATCTCTGACATATCAACCTTAACAGGCTCTCTACCAAGTAAATCCTCGATTTCAACCTCTTTAAGCTTTGATACTGATACCTCTTCATTTACAAACTGGTACATACCCGGAAGCATCAATACCTTCTTGCCTGTTTCATTGCAGATATTTAAGATTTCCTTCTGCTTGTCAAGAGAAAGGGATGGTATGGCAACATAGATTTCATCTACCTTATATCTCTCTGCCATAGCTGCAATCTGACTTCTGTTGCCACAGATTGGCACACCCATAAGGTACTTGTTCTTCTTATTTGGATTGTCATCCACAAAGCACACAAGCTTCTTTTTGATATACTCTGATGCCTGTATCTCCTTTGCGAGAAGCATACCCGCCTGGCCGGCACCAACTATCATAACATTGGCCTTTTCCTTCACCTTGTCTCTCTTTATCATGCGAAGGAATCGATATGCAAATCTTGTTCCCGTAAGCGCAAACATCATAAATACGCCCCAGAGCACATAGTATGCTCTCGGCATTGCGATATCAAATATAAAATGCATACCAAGAATCTGCACTGCCACGGCTACAACTGTTGTTTTTACAATATTGAACAGCTCTGCCACACTTGCATAGCTCCACACACTTGAATACAGCTTAAACAGCCATATCAGTAAGATTGTAACAATAGTGTTAAGCGGTGCATACTCAATGGCACGATGAAGATACATCTCATTTATTGCCGAATATCTAAAGTCGAATCTGACTAATAACGCCAAAAACGTACATATATTTATTGCAAAAATATCTGCAATCAAAAATAATAATAGTTTTGTTCTATGTCCTTTGCTTTTTATAAATTCCATCATTTGCTTTTACCCCCCCCCCGAAAATTTGTTCGAGAAGAGGGTTCCTTTACCTCATTATTAAACTTTCTTGCTAACTTCTGCTTTCATTAGCGCGAATTAATCCAGATAAATTATATGCTTTCCAACTAATTATGTCAAGATGTTTGTGCTTAGTTTCAGGGGTTTCTACTATGGTGGGGTTTCTACTATGATGGGCTTTCTGCTATGATGGGCTTTCTGCTATGATGGGCTTTCTTATATGATGGGCTTTCTGCTATGATGGGCTTTCTGCTATGATGGGCGGTATATGCAAGAAAATTTTGCTGCAATACCGAAATTTACTTGCTTTATCAAGCTTTTTCGTCATATAGAGAACTTTTTATCTGTCAGGTACCCTTTTTTCTTTTTTGAAGTACCTGAGCAACAAATTGTCTTCTATGTGCCGGATTTTTCTATTTTGTATCGAATTTTCCGGTACTGGCATTATTTTTTCCTACATATACCGCCTTGCCCTTTTTCTCAATTTTTTCGGTATCAACAACATTTTTTCCTACATATACCGCCTTGCCCTTTTTCTCATTTTTTTTCGGCATCAACAACATTTTTTCTTGCATATACCGCCCACAAAAAAGGTGTGCCCGCGGCACACCTTTTAATACTCACTATACCTTGAATCTGTAACCAACGCCCCAGATAGTCTCTATGTACTGTGGCTTTGTAGTATCAGTTTCAATCTTTTCTCTAATCTTCTTAACGTGTACGGTCACTGTTGCTATATCACCAACAGATTCCATATCCCATATTTCACTGAATATTTCTTCTTTTGTAAATACTCTGTTAGGATTTGAAGCAAGGAATGA
>CAYWDL010000131.1:0-5988 GCA_964457015.1 uncultured Roseburia sp.
GACAGGCATTACGGAACAGCTGAATATAATGGTTCAACCACTTCCATGGAAGAATATACTGCGGAGGTTCAGAAAAAGGGCTTTGGCTATATTGAACATTTCGAATGGACACGACAGCCGGCTTATATCAGCGGAAATGTTTATCTTCAGGGGGCACTTGCATTTGAAAGGGAAGAGAAAAACTATATTGATGAAAGTCTTGCTTTGGTTAAAATATGTGATGAGGCAGACGGTGTTTATCTTGAAATAACATTGCCGGAAGGAATGTTTGAGTTGGAGGATAAAATCATTACAAGCAAGGATTTGGGTATGACACGTATAACGGAAGGCCGCTTTGAAAGGCCTGATGGAAGTGATTTGATTATTGATAAGGATTTGCTTGGAAATGTAATGGATGAAAGCGTGATTGCCGGACCTGTGCAGAGCTTGAAGGCAGGGAAAAACAGAATAAAGGTTTGGAGTTGACAATGAAAAAGATAAATGAAGATATAAAGAACAACACATACAAAACCGTATACCTTTTATACGGTGAAGAAGAATATCTTAAAAAGCAGTATAAGAATAAGTTTATTGATGCAATTTGCGCCGGAGATACTATGAATTATTCGTATTATGAGGGCAAGGGTATTGATATTAAGGAGCTGATGAATACAGCTGATACATTACCTTTCTTTGCTGAACGCAGATTGATTGTAGTTGAGAATTCTGGATTTTTCAAAAGCTCCAATGAAGAGCTGGCAGCATATCTGGCTAATGAGAATGAATCGACATGTATTGTTTTTATTGAAAATGAAGTTGATAAGAGAAATAAGCTGTTCAAAACAGTAAGTGCAAATGGATATGTATGTGAATTGGGTGTGCAGAATCAGGCTACATTAGAGAGCTGGATAGCTGCAATGGTGAAAAAGAATGGAAAGAGCATATCTAAGCCTGCTATTATGAAGCTTATGGATGCTGTGGGAAGTGATATGGTTAATATCAGCACAGAGCTTGAGAAGCTTATTGCATACACTTATGGAAGAGATACTATTGAGATAAGTGATATTGAGGCGGTGTGTTCTGTATCAATAAGTGCTAAGGTATTTGACATGGTTGATGCGCTGTCAGCTCATAATAGAACCAAGGCTGTGGAAATATATAAGGATTTGATTGCATTAAAGGAACCACCTATGAGAATATTGTTTATGATTATGCGCCAGTTTAATATAATGCTGATGGTATCGGAGCTTAAGGATAAGGGCGCAGATTATAAGGAGATTGCATCAAAGGCAGGTTTGCAGCCTTTTATTGTAACTAAAGTTATAAAACAGCTTGGTAATTTTAGTAAGGATACGCTGAAGGAAGCACTAGAATATGGTCTTCAGCTGGAGGAAGATTTTAAGAATGGCAGGATTGTTGAGAATGTGGCGGTGGAGATGCTGTTGATTAGGTATTCGTGACCATTCGTAGGCATGCGCCTACTCATGTTCAGTATTCGCCAGTGACCATTCGTAGGCATGCGCCTACTCATGTTCAGTATTCACCATATGACTACGTAATTCGCTTGCAATAAATAAAAAAAGAGCCCAACCTCTTTACAAGTAAAGGTTGTGCTCTTTCTTTATTTCTTGATGCGACTTCGTCGCATGGCTCATTACTAGTCCATCTTGTTAACAGCTGTAGCTAATCTTGAAACCTTTCTTGAAGCTGTATTCTTGTGGTATACACCCTTTGTACAAGCCTTTTCGATTTCTGATGTAGCAGCCTTTAAAGCTTCTGTAGCAGCAGCCTTATCATTTGCCGCGATAGCTGCATCTACCTTCTTTGTAGCAGTCTTAACCTTAGATTTGATTGCCTTATTCTTTGCTGTTCTGATTGCTGTTACTTCAATTCTTTTCTTTGCTGACTTAATATTAGCCATTGTAATTACCTCCACATATTTGCGATTTAAGATTTCTTTGAGAGAGTAAGAAATCCCAGTAATTCCTGTCTGTGCTTAGACTAATGCGGACAACGCACAGACACTATAATAGTCTACTAGGTATGTGGTGGTTTGTCAACAAGAATTTGGAAAAATTTCAAGGTCGAAAAATTTCAAGGTGTCAAGGCGTGTTTAAATGAGCTCCTTATGAGCAGCAGCGGTCTATGCATAAAAAACATTTACTGGTATAAAACTTCATGCTATTGCAAATAATATAAAAAAGAAATTGGAGATCAACTATGAAGAATAATATTCAATCAAATATAAATAGCATGGACATTAGGACTGACCTTGCAGTTGAGAATAAAGAGAGCTTTGGAGGAACAAGTGCAGAGGTGTCAGGGGTTATTGTAAAAGAAAAACAATTGACCCATGAAATAAAGCTGACAAAGGTAGATATTGTAAATAATGAAGGTGCAAAAGCTATGAATAAGCCTATTGGGACGTACATTACCATAGAGTCTGAAAATTTGTTGTCAAATGAAAAAGATTTCTTAAGAAAAATGAAAAGGGTGTTGGCAAAAGAGATAAAAAGCATGTTGCCAAAAACAAATAATGCCAGTGTGCTTGTGGTAGGATTGGGAAATAGAGAGGTTACTTATGATGCACTGGGGCCTATTGCCATATCATATGTGGATATAACGAAGCACTTGAATGACTATTTTGGAAAAGAAGAAGGAGAAAATAGTGTGAGTGCACTTGTGCCGGGAGTTATGGCGCAGTCAGGAATGGAGGCTGCCAGCATTATAAAAGGTGTGGTTGAACAGACTAAACCGGATGCATTGATTGTCATTGATGCTCTTGCGGCAAGAAGCATTGAAAGATTGAATACAACAATTCAGCTTACAAATACCGGCATTAATCCGGGGTCAGGTGTGGGAAATCATAGAAATGCCATTGATGAGGAGACTATGGGTGTAAGAGTATTGGCGATTGGAGTACCCACAATAATTGATGCATCTAATCTGGCAGATGGGGAAAAAGAAATGGTATTAACTCTTAAGGATATAGATGAGAATATAGTTATGCTGGGAAAATTAATTGCAAAAAGTATAAATCTGGCAATGATATCATAATATAGTCTAGGTTAAATTTTAGTTTGGAGGCGGAGAGCATGATGAAAAAAAAGGAAAAACAAATGAAATATCTGAGTGCGCTCATCGCCTCTGTTATAATTGTATATTCATTTACTGCATTTGATGTGATTGATAAAATAAGCAAATTGATGCAGTATTCCATTTATAATTTAAGTGAGAGTATTATTACAGCGCATTTTGGAAGATTTGCATTTGATTACAATGAGAAAAATGAAAAGCTTGATGATATCATCTTTGATGAGATAAATGGTCAGATGTATGGAATGAATTATCTGTACAAGGAGGGGCAGAAGCAGGCGCTGGTGACGGAACATTCCAAGTATTTATTAGACTGCATTGAGTATGATGATATGGGAGGAAATGAGGAAAGTGAAAACGTGGAGGAGCCGGTGGAGGATGAAAAAGAGGAATATGTTGAGGCAATGGTTCCTGTTAAGCCGGAAAACAGTATTACATATTCTATGGAGCAGCTTAACGATTTTGATTTTCTTATGAGCCAGTTGTACATAGTTCCGGCAAGGGCACAGGTTTTGGAAAGTGACTTGGTGGCAGAAGAAATGCTTGCAAAGGATATGACTATAAAAGGGGGAAATGATAAGCCACAGATACTTGTATATCATACCCATTCACAGGAAGCGTTTGCGGATTCAGTGGAAGGACAGGGGATGACCATTATACAGGTGGGAGATTATCTGACGGAGCTGCTGACAGATTATGGGTTTAATGTAATTCACTGTACACAGAGCTTTGATGTGGATGAAGAGGGAAATCTGGACCGCTCAAATGCTTATGTCAATGCATTGCCGGCGGTTCAACAGATACTTGAGGACAATCCAACAATCGAGGTGGTGCTTGATATACATAGAGATGGTTTGCCGGAGAACGTTGACAAGCTGGTAACAACCATTAATGGTAAGCAGATGGCTAAGGTTATGTTTTTCAATGGACTTAGCAGAAGCTCAGCAACGGGAGAAATTGATTATTTGTATAACAGATATCGAAGCGAAAATTTAGCCCTAAGCTTCCAGGCGAAGCTTAAGGCTATGGAATATTATCCTGATTTTACAAGAAAAAATTATCTTGATGCATATCAATATAACCTGCAAGTAAAGGATAAAGCTATGCTTATTGAAGTAGGTGCACAAAATAACACATTTGAGGAAGCCAGAAATGCTATGGAGCCACTGGCAGATATACTTTACATGATATTTAGTGGAAAGGGCTAATTCTTGCCGGTTGAACCGAAACCGCCTTCGCCACGGACTGTATCATTCAATTCATCAACCTCATTAAATGCAGCTACGATATATGGGGTGATTACAAGCTGTGCAACACGCTCAGCAACACCAACCGTTTTAGCTTCATTTGTGTGGTTGTGAAGAGCAACCATAATTTCGCCACGGTAGTCAGCATCGATAACACCAACCTTGTTGGCAGGGGCAAGACCGCTCTTGCAGGCAAGACCACTTCTTGCATAAATGAGACCTGCGTATCCTACAGGAATCTCAAGAGCAATACCGGTTTTGATAAATGCAGTTTCGTGTGGCATAATTGTAACATCTTCATCCATACATGCATACAAATCACAACCTGCTGCAAACTCAGTACCGTATGTTGGAATAATTGCCTTTTCATTTAATTTTTTAATATTAACATTGAATTTGTTCATTGTTATCCTCCGTAAATGACTAATATATTTCTTTATGCAAAATTACTTGATTATTTTCAAGTGATTCCTGAACCATTATTATGCGCTGGTTAGAAGACCCTCGGAAACGAATGGATAAATCCTTCAATTCTTCTACATATTTACCATCTATAAGTACATCAATGTATGACATAAGCTCGCGAGTTTCCTTGTATTCATCAAACATTCTTCCAACAACATCCTTTTCAAAATCAAAGCCTGTATAGCACCAGACTGACTTGTCAGGACATTCAGCCTTGAAGCGACGAAGCAGTGGAAGAAGTCCCTTTTGGTTTTCAGGTTCCAAAGGTTCACCACCAAGAATTGAAAGACCTGCAATATGCGGACTGCTGGCATAGTCTATGATATAGTCCATTTCTTTTTCGGTAAATGGTTCTCCGTAATTAAAATCCCAAGCCTCGGCATTGAAGCAACCGGGACAGTAGTGGCGGCAACCGCTTACAAAGAGCGATATGCGGACGCCGGGACCATTTGCAACATCCATTATTTTAATTGAAGCAAAATTCATAATAATCCTCTCAATAATTTAGAAAGCAAAGGCCTCGTACCCAGACGAGGCCTAACTTGTCAGTTAATCTTAACAGTGAAGTACTCTTGAATTGATTTCCTTTGTCTTACCTACATTCCAGAAATTCTCACCTAAATATCCGCATGTACGACGTGTTACGTTCATCTTTGCGTGATCCTTGTTGTGACACTGAGGACACTCCCATTCAAGGTTATCATTGATTGTAATCTCGCCATCAAATCCACATACATGGCAGAAGTCTGACTTTGTATTAAATTCAGCGTACTGAATGTTTTCATAAATAAACTTAACCATCTCTTCGAGAGCTTCAAGGTTGTGACGCATATTAGGTATCTCAACGTACGAAATAGCACCGCCGGAAGAAATCTCCTGGAACTGGCTTTCAAACTTGAACTTAGAAAATGCATCAATCTTCTCACGAACGTCAACGTGGTAAGAGTTTGTATAATAACCCTTGTCTGTAACATCCTCTATGATTCCAAATCTTTCTTTGTCAATTCTTGCAAATCTGTAGCAAAGGCTCTCAGCAGGTGTTCCATATAAACCAAAGGCGATACCGGTATTTTTCTTCCATGTATCTGTAGCCTCGCGAAGTCTGTTCATAACCTTCAGTGCGAACTCTTCGCCCTCAGAAGTAGTATGACTAACACCCTTCATAAGCTTAGTTACCTCGTAAAGACCGATGTAACCAAGA
>CAYWDL010000132.1:0-5969 GCA_964457015.1 uncultured Roseburia sp.
GATTGCAAAGATTTTAGGGTTGGACAGAGTATACAATGTTATTATCATAGGTGCCGGTAACCTTGGAAGAGCGATTGCCGGTTATGCTAATTTTGAAAAAAGAGGTTTTAAAATCATAGGAATATTTGACATTAATAAAGAATTAAGCGGTATGGAGGTCAGGGGTATCAAGGTAAGGCCCCTTGAGGAGCTTGAAGAGTTCGTTAGGGATAATAATGTGGATATTGCGGCACTTACCATTCCTAAAACAGGTGCTGTCAAGGTGGCGGAGACCCTTGTTGAGCTTGGTGTAAAAGCATTTTGGAATTTTGCCCATACAGAGCTTAATGTACCGTCAGATGTGTTGGTTGAGAGTGTGCATTTGTCTGAGAGTCTTATGAGACTTTCGTATAATTTGAAAAATGTGGGAAGGGATGAAGAGTAATGGCAAGAAAGAGAAAACAAGACAGTATCGGCCTTGAAGATGTGTTAGAGTTTATGAAAAATGCTAAGTTACCGATATTTACGTTGGACAGAAAATGGATTGTTCTTTTTAGCGGTGATAAGAAGACTAAGGAAATAGAGCAGCTTGAGGATGAGGTTAACAAAATATTAAAGAGTCAGGGAACTGTTAATACAAAGAAGGCTGAACTCAATCAGCTTAAGAAGCAGCTTATGAAAGGAATTGTTGACAATATGGACAGCAATGATAAGCGTTCGGAAAAGAAGCTTAGTAAAAGCAGGGACCTGATTAACGATATTAATGATAAGCTCATTTTACTTGAGGATGAAGAATTATCGATTCCGGGCAATTTAAGGGAGGCTAATGCAAAGCTTGGCCTTGAAGGACTTGCTCTTATGTATGATAGTGTAAATGATTTTGATGAGGATATAGCAGAGCTTGATGAGTGGATTGAGCAGACAAGGGCAGAGCTTAAGGAAAAGGTGGCTTTGCGTCATGAAAAGGCTGAGGTTAATGAGAAGATGAAGCAGTATATGTATAATATTTTCGGCGGTGACATAGTATCTATGTACAAAAGGTATATGGGGGAAGATGATTAATGAAGGTTGTTTCAGGTACTGAGTTAAAACAGATAGAGGAATATGCCATTAACAGGATAAAGCTGCCGTCTCTTACATTAATGGAAAGAGCAGCTTTAAAGGTATACGAATACATTCAGGATACATATGATAAGAGTATGTCCATATTGGTTGTGGCAGGTGTGGGCAACAATGGTGCAGATGGAGTTGCAGTTGCCAGAATGTTGCATATTGCAGGAAGAAAGGTGGCAGTGAGGATTGTTGGAAATCTTTTAAAGGCTACAGATGAGTTTAAGACTCAGTATGAAATATATAATAATGTAGAAGGTAACATGCTTTATATGGAGCCTGATTATAGTAAATATGATATTGTGGTTGATGCTTTGTTTGGAATTGGATTAAAGCGTGAGATTACAGGAGAATATAAGGAAGTTATAAATGAGATTAATGAACATTTTGCAGATAAAACAGTAATATCAGTAGATGTGCCGTCAGGCATTGACTCAGACACAGGCCGTATTATGGGGGTGTCAGTGAGGGCGGATATTACTGTTACATTTTCGTGCAAAAAAATAGGATTACTTTTACCACCCGGTAATATGCTGGCAGGAAGGGTGCTTGTGGCAGATATAGGTATTCCACAGTGTGCTTATGAGGATAAATATTCGGTTATTACCTATGAAAGCAGGGATGAGATTAAGCTTGTGCCAAGAGATGCTAACGGCAATAAGGGAACATTTGGAAAGATACTCATCATAGCCGGCTCCCATAATATGTCGGGGGCTGCATATCTTTGTGGAAAAGCAGCATATAGAATGGGCAGTGGACTTGTGAGAATACTGACCTGTGAGGAGAATCGGGAAATATTACAAAAAATGCTTCCGGAGGCAGTGCTGGTAACCTATAAGGATGGCGAAGAGGTGGATTTGAAGGAGCATATGAAGTGGGCCGACTGCATTGTGGCAGGTCCGGGAATTGGTAAAAGTGACCAGGCATATAGTATAATGAGTCAGGTTATGGATACAGATAAAAAGCTGGTTATAGATGCTGATGGACTTAATATAATAAGTGAGCACAGAGAATTAGAAGAAAAGCTTGGAAAAAATATGATTATCACACCCCATATTGGTGAAATGGCAAGATTATCACAAAAGGAAATTAGTGATATAAAAGAAAATGTATTACAGGCAGCAACAGATTTTGCACTTGAGCATAATATAGTAGTGGTACTTAAGGATGCAAGGACTATTGTTGCAGATGGTTCGACGCAAATGCGTTACATAAATTCTTCAGGCAATGATGGAATGGGTACGGCAGGAAGTGGTGATGTGCTGGCCGGAGTTTTAGGAAGTTTGTATGCAGTTGATAATTGTGCTTTTAATTCTGCAATAAATGCGGTATACTTACACGGGATGGCAGGCGATATGGCTGCGTCTAAGCTTGGAAATGCCGGAGTAATGGCGTCGGACATAGCAAATATGATAAATGAGACATTGATTTAAGGAAGGCTTAATGATGGATTTATTAGATAAGTATTACAGAGTATATTGTCAGGTTAATCTTGATAATATATATGAAAATATTGTTAATATCAATAAAAATGTAAGAGAAGACACGGATATGGTGGCTGTTGTTAAGATGGATGGATATGGCCATGGTGCCGTGCCTGTTGCGGAGAAAATTGACAGCCAGGTAGATGCATATGCAGTTGCTACTGTTGATGAGGGAATTAATTTAAGAATTCATGGAATTAGTAAACCCATTTATATTCTTGGCTTTACCTATGAGAAAAGAATCAAAGAGGCAGTTAATTATGACATCAGAATGGCTGTGTTTGAGTATGATATGGCAGTGGCCATAAGCAAAAAGGCAAAGGAGCTTGGCAAAACTGCAAAGATTCACATAAAGCTGGATACAGGTATGAGTCGAATTGGTTTTAAGGATGATGATGAGGCTGTATCTAAGGTTATACAAATCAGCCAGCTTGAAAATATTGAGATAGAAGGTATATTTACGCATTTTGCCCGTGCCGATGAGGAAGATAAGAGTAAGACCTTCAAGCAGATGGAAAGATTTGATAATTTCTGTAAAAAGCTGTCTGACAATGGTGTGGATATTCAAATTAAGCATTGTTCAAACAGTGCCGGAATCATTGATATAAAAGAGGCTAATTACAACGCTACAAGAATAGGCATTTCATTATATGGTTTATATCCTTCTGACGAGGTAAATAAGGAAAATGTGGTTTTGAAGCCGGCTCTTGAGCTTAAGAGCCATATCGTATTTATCAAGGATATTGATCCGGGAACAGAGGTAAGCTATGGCGGAACCTTTGTGGCAGATAAAAAAATGCGTGTGGCTACAATACCTGTAGGGTATGGCGACGGATATCCAAGAAATCTGTCTAATAAGGGATATGTTCTTATAAATGGAAAGAAAGCCAATATTCTTGGAAGAGTATGTATGGACCAGTTTATGGTTGATGTAACTGATATTGAGGCTAAGAAGGGCGATGAGGTTACATTGGTGGGGTGTGATAACGGAGCATTTTTGTCGGTTGAAGAGGTGTCAGCTATGGCAGGAACCTTCAACTATGAGTTTATCTGTGATGTTGGTAAAAGAGTGCCTAGAGTATATATATCTGATGGTCAGATAATTGGTGGAAAAGACTATTTCGATGATGATTATCAATTAACTACTTAATGTTTAAAAAAATTATATATGGAAATAATGTAAGTGGATAGGCTTAATGTGCATATTATAGACTAATATTAATTGTTCACAAATTTATTTTTGTATATGGAGAGTAGTTAAAGTGGTTATAAAAAGAGGGGATATATATTACGCAGATTTAAGACCGGTCATTGGCTCGGAACAGGGCGGAATAAGGCCGGTATTAATAATTCAGAATGATACGGGTAACAAGCATAGTCCTACAGTGATTTGTGCAGCCATTACTTCTAAAATGAATAAAGCAAAGCTGCCAACGCATGTGGAATTGGATAGCGGAAAGTATGATATTGTAAAGGATTCAGTTATTTTGCTTGAGCAGCTTAGAACAATCGATAAAAAGCGTTTGAAGGACAAAGTGTGCCATATTGATGGAGAGGTTTTGGACAAAGTCAATAAGGCTTTGCTTATCAGTTTGGAGCTAGATACATAATGATAGGCTATACTTCGTCTATTGACGGAAATTTACAGGTATGATATATTTACTAAGTTAAATATAAATTAAGATACAAAGGAGAATGATTAAATGGAAGGGAGTCCCTTGCAGGCGCTAGGTATATTTTTTGCATTTATAGTTTTAAATGCCATAATGTATAGTTATGGGGAAGCGCTAAGAAACATTAATGAAAATGAATTGGAAAAGAAAATAGCTGAAGGTAATGTAAAGGCTGAAAAGATACTAAAGCTTATCGAAAAGCCGGACAAATTAATCAATACAATTCAGATTATGTCAACAGCAATCGCATTGTATGTGGGATTTTTACAGATGAACACATATGCATCGGTTATAAATGGATGGGCATTTGAGACATTCGGAACAATTTTAAGAGATGAAGCATTACTTGTTATTTCAAATGTAATTCTTGCTATTTATCTTGGAATACTTTTGTTATCAGTAGGTGTGATTGTGCCAAAGAAAATTGGCGCGAAATATAGTAAAGCAGTGGCTTTTAATATGCATTATGTTGCATATTTCTTTATGGTGGTGCTTACACCATTAACTGCCATACTTACTTTCTTTGGAAATATTATACTGAGATTAATTGGAATTGATCCAAATGAAACCTACGAGAATGTTACAGAAGAAGAGATTATTTCAATGGTAAATGAAGGACATGAGCAGGGCGTTCTTGAAGAACGTGAGGCTGAAATGATTTCAAATATAATTGAGCTTGATGACAAGCAGGCTTCAGATATTATGGTTCATAGAAACAAGATAATATACCTCAGTGGTGAGTTGACAATCAAAGAAGCTTTAGATTTTATGATTGGTGCCAATTATTCAAGATTTCCTGTTGTGGAGGAAGATGATATTGATAATATCATTGGTATAATACACATAAAAGAAGTTATAACCCAGTACCATAAGGGAGAAAATGACAATCGAAGGATAAAGAGTATTGAAGGCTTAAGAAAGCCTGATTTCATTCCGGAAACAAGAAATATTGATGACATTTTTAAAGAGATGCAGTCTGAGAAAAATCATATGGAAATCGTTGTAGATGAGTATGGTCAGACAGTGGGTCTTTTGACTATGGAAGATATTCTTGAGGAAATCGTTGGAAATATTATGGACGAATATGACGTTGAGGAGAATAACATTGTCAAGGAAGATGATAATGTTTATCTTGTTAAGGGAATGACCAGATTAGAGGAGTTGGAGGATAAATTATCCTTAAAATTTAATGAGGAGGATTTTGACACATTAAATGGTCTATTAATATCCGAACTTGACAGAATACCGGAGGAAAATGAAAAGCCTACAGTTACAATAGAGGGCGTTGTTTTCGATATACTGTCAGTTGAAAAAAATAGAATTGCTCAGGTAAGAATGACATTACTTGCGCAGCATGAAGAAGAAAACAATTAATGATAAAGGAGTAACGAAAATGTCAGGACATTCAAAATTTGCAAACATTAAACACAAAAAGGAAAAGAACGATGCAGCAAAGGGTAAAATCTTTACAATTATTGGTAGAGAAATCGCGGTTGCAGTAAAAGAGGGTGGTCCAGACCCTGCAAACAACAGCAAGCTTGCTGCAGTTATCGCAAAGGCTAAGCAGAACAATATGCCAAATGATACAATTGACAGAGGTATCAAGAAAGCTGCCGGCGATGCAAACAACGTAAATTACGAAACAGTTACATATGAAGGATATGGTCCAAGCGGTACAGCTATCATTGTAAACGCTCTTACGGACAACAGAAACAGAACTGCT
>CAYWDL010000133.1:0-5952 GCA_964457015.1 uncultured Roseburia sp.
GCGTATTGGATTCACCGGATGTTACGCTGCTTCCAATCAAAACTCCCGTATGTCAAAGAGACATTATCATTTCTTACCAATGCAATAAAACCGATAATAGTAATGTTATTGATTTTTACAATTTCTTAACTGAATACTTTGAAGCAAAAAAGTTCGAACGATAAAACAGTTCGAACTTTTTATAATTACCCTACGCAATTGCATCTCTTTTTGCATCAAGATTTTTATTGTAAAAATAAATCACAACATTTGCACTTACCATCAATAGATTTATTATATAGGCAGCTAATACGAATGAGAAATTGCCGTCCACTATTTTAGCTGTAATCCCCGCAATATAGCCGATAATAATCATCAACGTAAATGAAAGACTCATACCCTTACTTGATTTTGCTTTAATATTCTTCATAAGCGAAAGCGGCCATGAACACCCAAAGCATATTAACATTATTGTTTCCATTATTTCTGACATATTATATACCACCTTTTTATTTATTTTTTCTTGTCGTAGTACATTATATTATTCATCTTTCATAATGTCTAATATATATAACAATGTCGATTAATAACATTCGGATTATGGTTATCACGTTTTTTAATTCATTTTATATTATGCAAAACGTTTTTCAATAACTTTAAACTTATGAATATGCAACATATACAAATGTGCTAAATCTCTCGTTTGATATTTGTGAAAAATAACAAATCATTAATTTAATACTGACTCATTCGCTTTATTATCAAAACCGTTACCACCATCAGGCATTACATCCATATTGTTATATCCATTCATTTTGTCATTGAACATATTATCCATGCCCATATTATCTTTGTCCATGTTTTGGCTTCCCATATCCTGAATGTTGATAGCTGAAGCATCAACCTTAGCTTCTGCATCCTGCTTTGTTGTATCTGTTGCCAGCTGACCATCAAGCTGCTTTCTGATACTTTCGGCACGAAGCTTGCAAAATTCCTTTAATGTCTCATATCCTGTTTTAAATTCATCCACACTATAAAATGCAGATACATCCTTCTCAACATAAGGCAGAATCATTTCATAAACTCTGTCTATCTCTTTTTCAAATTCACCACTTTCAAAATAATTTGTAATCAAATCATTGAAATAAGTGTGATATTTCTCCAAATATTCATCATTTGATGTAATCCATGCCCACATTGGTCTTGTGTCTTCCGTAGCTCCGCTGAGAGGTGTGTCAATACCACAGTTTATAAGGCTGGTTGCTCCTGCATCCTCACCCTGTCCGCTCATTGAAAACGCACCAAATGCAAGGTTGTAATCCCATGGAAGCAACGATAATCTTCCGGCATTCTCATATAAGTAATAATTGTGAAGCATATTTCCTGTATAGCTGTCATAGTTCATAACAAAGTTGTGTGCCACAAAGTAACGAATAATACCGTCAGTATCCAAATAACTTTCTAATTCTTCTCCCTCTGACAATCCCTTAAGTGCTTCAACAACTCTCTGCATATCCTCTTCTGTTGCATCTGTCTCTGCATTATCAAATATATCACTGTAGCTTTCAATACTATCATCTGTGTATGTCAATGCAGCGCCACTGTCGCTATTTCCAAAGTCATTCATTCCGCCGCCAACATTTCCAATGTTGTCCATCTGACCGTCACCATTCATCTGACCGCCATTGTTTTCAAAGATATCCTTCATATTATCCATATCGGACATATCAGACATTCCTGGCAATTCCTGTATTTCTCCTGACTCTGGCATTTGCGGTACCTCACCCATGTCCGGCATCTGCTGTATTTCTCCTGCTTCTGGCATCTGTCCGCCATTTTCGCCGTTCATTTCTGGCATTTGTGGCACTTCGTCATTCATTTCAGGTACTTCACCGTTCATTTCTGGCATCTCACCTTTATCACCACCGTCAATCATATTATCAAGCTGCTCTGTCTCCGGCTTATACAATTCACCCTCAGAATCATTAGTTCTTTGTAAATACGAATCTCCTATCTCCTCAATGGCAATATACAAACCAAACTCCTCGCCGTTGATATACACAAACACGTAGCTTGTAAGCGGTGCCTCCACTCCTGCTGCCCTAAATATCTCATAGCTTAAATAATCCTTCATATATGTGGCATCTGCATAAATGTTATTCAGATTAAGCTTATCAAGTCCATAATACGTCTGGTCATCCTCAAACTTCCCGAAATTAATCTTAAAGCTATATCTGTCTGATTCAGAATCAGAAGCAACAGAAGAAAGACTTGTATTTCCCTTTGTTGCAAATGAAACCTTCTGCACTGTTTCACCATCAATAGTTACATCCGCTTCATACTTTGTTTTATTAAGAGGATTTGCCTTCAAATCCTCCCAATCAGCTTCTGCTATCTCTATGTTTATTGTATGAACATAGCTTGTGTCGAACAGCTTCTCCTCATATATAAAGTCTGCATCCTGCGATACAAGTGTGACATTTTTATTTTTATCTGCATTTTCATTCTGACCTTCAGTACCCTCATTTTTATCCTTTTCACAGCCTACGCTTGACATCACTATGGCTCCCATGAGCGCTAAGCTAAGTATTCTCTTGGCAATTCTCATATTCCTATACCTCCGTTTCTTTATTACAGTGGCTATGATATTGCCTTTAAGTGATAAAAAAAGAAGATAATTGTGTTGGTTTTATGAAAAATTTTTTAGTCTTTCAACCTGACTATAAAACGCCATATGAAGTATCACGCCCTTCATAATACTTGATATGGTCAACGCCCACCAGATACCATTTATTCCAAGCCCGGTGCTACTTAAAATATATGCCAGAGGTATTCTAAGTCCTGTGAATATGATACTAATGATACTACACAGCTTTGTATTACCCATTCCGGATATTGCCCCAATTGCCATAAGCTCCACGCACATAAATGGCTCACCAATTCCAAGTATTGTAAGGTATCCGATGGATATGGCTATAACATCTGCCTCGTGAAAGAATATTTCTGAAATCTGTGCAGGAATCATAATAAATGCCAATGCCACTATACTTCCCCACACCATCATAGTTATTGCAGATAATCTGTATCCCTTCTTTACTCTATCAAGCTTTCCTGCTCCATAATTTTGTGCTGCAAAGGCATTCATTGCCGCCGCAAAGCCGTCTGCCGTATTCCATGTTATGGACTCTATCTGTCCACCTACTCTTTGTACTGCTATTCCCCCTTCGCCAAATGCACCAACCATTTTTGTCAACACCATTGAAATGGCACAATACAAGCTTCCCTGTACCGCAGTAGGCAAGCCAATTTTCGAGATTATCCTATAATATTTGCCTTCCACCCTTTTAAACAAATTGATTCCATGCAATATATTCTCATAGCCTTTTACCTTCAAGGCTCCGGGAATAAGTAATAGCATCACTATCATCTGTGCAACAACTGTTGCTATTCCCGCACCGGCAACACCAAGCCTTGGCACTGGTCCTGTACCCAATATCAGCACAGGGTCAAGTATCATATTTATGATTAGTCCCACAGCATTTGCCTTCAATGGAGTCTTTGAATCACCCTGTGCTGTATAAATTCCCGTCAGCACATAACCAAGATATGAAAATACTATAAGTCCACAGGTTATTATAAGATACACTCTTGCATATTCTATTGTTTCAGTATCTTTAAGTCCAAAGAAGGCTACCAGCGGATTAGCAAAAACAAGGCTTATTGCACCAAATATCATACCAAATACTGCTGCCAGCTGTATTGCTGCTACTCCATATTTTCTTGCTTCTTCTCTGTCACCTCTGCCAAGCGCCTGCGCCACCTGAACCTGTCCGCCCATTCTTGCAAGTGATGCCAGGCCCTGTGACAGCCACACATACATCCCACCTACACCTACACCTGCCACAGCCTTTGAACCAAGCATGCCTATCCACGCCATATCCGTAATGCTATATGCCGTCGACAAAAAAGCTGACGCCATTATGGGTAGTGCCAGCTTTATCAAGCTTTGATATATGGAACCTTCTGTGAGGTTTGTTTGATTTCTATTTTCCATATTGTTGTCCTATTTTTCAATCCTTTTTTATATCTTTTCTATATACCGAACAAATTTTCTCCATTTTAACCTTGATTACGTCCAAAAAAAACTATTTCGTAGTTTAAGACGTAGTTTTCTAATAAAAAATCAGTAATAATTCCTATATTTACGTCCAAATCTAAGTTTCAAATAAAAATAGACGTAATTTCTATTTCAAAAACGTCTATTTTTTATATTTCCATCTTTTTTTCGTAATTTTTTACGTCCAATTCATTCAATTTCACATTTCAAGACGTAGTTTTCGACAAAATCAATTTTTTATATTTAAAATACACTTTCTAAGTCTCATAAGCGTAATCCTGTTTCTTACGCAAGGCGAATACTCAAGCAGCTCCTGCTCCTTATGATCTGCCACGTCAATATCAGACAATTTAGCCTTTACACCTAGTTTATCATAAAGACCCAACAAATATTCCTCACTTGGAAGCTTCTTTATCTCCTCACAAATGTCTTCCCAGCATTCCATCAAGCGTGCACCAGTTATTCCCTTAGCACAGTCCTTCTCATTTTCCGCTAATATTTCATCATACAGCTCCCCTGTAAATATTTTACTAATATATTCACCGGAATATTCTTCATAATCCTTAAATTTAATATCCTTAAGCCCTGCCAGTCTGTGATATTCTCTAGTTGCAATTATCGTACCCACGCCAACCTTTTCACCGTGAAGTACATCCGAGCTGACCCCCAAGCCCTTTGGAGCCATCTCAATAATATGTGAAATGTGATGTTCTGCACCTGATGCAGGTCTTGAATTACCAAACATCTGCATGGCAAGTCCTGACAATAATAAGCCATAAGTAAGCTTCTCAAATGCTTTTTCATCACCATCTTCAATCCCTGTTGCAGATTTCATCACTTCGCTTGTAGCCTTCATAGTCATCTTTGCAATTCTGTCACAATAAAATTCATCCTTTAATATATTGGCTATCTTCCAGTCAGTTAACGCAATATACTTACCAATCATATCACCAAAGCCCGACCTTGCCAGATACTTAGGTGCATTTCTAATAATATCAATATCTGCCACAACTATTTTAGGTGCAACAGCTGTAAGTGTCTTCTTACAGCCGTGCCAGGTCATTGCAGCTACAGAAGAGCAGAAGCCATCCACACTGGCAGCAGTCGGACATGACACAAACTCTGCACCCATCTTCCACGCACAGTATCTTGTTATGTCATGAATTGTACCGGAACCAACCGCAATCAGCACCTCCACATTTTGGGTAAGCTTCTCTAAAAGCATATCCACTCCGTGCTCATTGGCATGGAGATTATCAGGGTTTAATATAACCTCATAATCAGCCTTCGGATGCCTATCCGCCGTTGCCTTATATGTATTTTCATCATATACTGCAACTGTTAACCCCTTTATCTGATACTCATCAAGATACTTTTCGATATTCTTCAGTGCTCCACCTTCAACTATCGAAAACTTTGTAACCATATCGTGCTCTCTGCCACAGGAACACCTTCCACTATATTCTGTACTATTAATAATCATATTAAATCCTTTCAATCTAATCTTCTGCGGTCTATACTAAAAAATTGTTACACCAGACCGCAATTCTTTGTATTTTTTTTATTATTTTGTCACTTTTCGGTCTCATAGAGAAAAAGTTTACGCTCAGATACTCACTTTTCAAAAAATGAGTATCTAGGAACAAGATTATTTCATATAGACCGTAAAACACAATTATTTCTATAAAAAACAATGAAATTTGCGGTCTCACATTTAACTTTTTCTGCATAGATACTATCTAAACAAAAGTAGCTTCAATCATCCTCCTTAAACCCACCTGTTTTACGTTCTCCATCACCACAACAACTTCTTATTTTCCATCACATACCTATATCCCTCTACCATAAACTTATTT
>CAYWDL010000134.1:0-5866 GCA_964457015.1 uncultured Roseburia sp.
ATCTATATTTGCAGTGGTATTTCTTCCTGCCATACCACCATTGGCTCTAATATTATATGCTCCCGCAGGAACCTCATGCAGTCCTGCGATTTCTTCTAATAAACTCTTCTGAATCTCGTCCATTTTGACCTCCACTATCAATGCACATCTTACTAATCGTTATAAAACTTACAACCACCTGTACCCTTTAACAGCTCAGGTAATATTTCATCCTTCTTGCCCCTGGCTCTGAATTCACCATCTGAAATAACAACTATCTCATCTGCAATATTAAGAATTCTTTCCTGATGAGAAATAATGATGATTGTCTGTTCCTTTTCCTTATGCATCTTTTCAAAAACCTTAATAAGATTCTTGAAACTCCAAAGGTCTATACCAGCTTCCGGCTCGTCAAATATTGAAAGCTCAGTATTTCTTGCAAGTACCGAGGCAATCTCTATTCTTTTCAACTCACCACCAGACAGGCTTCCATCAACATCTCTATTAATGTAGTCTCTTGCGCACAAGCCAACCTCTGATAAATAGTCACAAATACCTGTTGTTGAAAGGTTGTCCTTTGCGGCAAGCTTGATAATATCCTTAACCTTGATACCCTTAAATCTTACAGGCTGCTGAAATGCAAAGCTCATACCCATATTTGCCCTATCTGTAATACTCATTTCAGTAATATCCGTACCATTGAATATAATCTGACCCGATGTAGGCTTTTCAATACCTATCATAATCTTGGCAAGTGTTGATTTTCCACCACCATTTGGTCCTGTGATAGCTATAAACTTGTTATCATCTATTGTTAAACTAATGTCTTTTAAAATCTCTTTTTTACCCTTTTCTCCATCTACCGAAAAAGATACATTTCTTAATTCAAGCATATTAATCTCCAATCATTTTCTTTAGACTTATTTATCATAATATTCTACCACAATCACACCAAACTGTCTATATATCACTTTTTCTTTTCTTTGCGGTCATTATTCCTCCAATACGCCCTGCTTCCTTGGACGACAGATTCTTCCAATCACTCTCTAACACCTTTTCTAACAGTCCAATTTCCTCTGCTATCTCATATTTCATTCTTTCAATCTTAGCAACATCTTCCTTACCCTTTGCTTTCTTGTCGATACGCTGCTGTACTAGTTTTTCCTGTTCCTTGTTCATATAAAAGCTCCTTGATATATTTCTATACCAAGGAGTGTTGACAGTTTTATATTCACTTATTCATTCCAACTCTGAAAGCTTAACTCATAAACCTCTTCCTTATGCTCTTTCACATACTCCCTAATAGCATTTACATCATCACTCATATCTTCAATAACATACACTTTGTATGCACCATACCAGTCTTCTCCAAGGACATATTCTTTTATATCCCCTGCCAGTTCTTCTGCCTGGGACTTATCGCCTTCTATATATATGCTAGAGCTTGCTCCTAAATTCTTTTTTTCTTCCCACAAAGCTTCTCCTGATATTTCAGCATCAAACTTTTTTCCTAAATGGTACGAAAATGTTGTATATGTAAAACAATCTTCAAATCCGCCGTCTTTGAGCAATTCTACAAAATATTCATCATATGTATCTTTAATCAAATGATGACAAAATGTATCTGAAATCTCATATTCTTCATCGTCCTCATCCGCTTCTAATCTGACTTCATATTTCTCATCTTCATTATTACCTTCAATAAAACTAAAATATATGTATGGATTGCCCCACGTAGATGCATTTTCATAATAAACAAGCTTGAATTCTTCATCAGGATATTTTTCCTTCAAATATTCCATTGCCATGCGACCTCTTAGAATGCATTTTTGCTCGCTTGAATAAAGTTCTCCATCCTCGATTCTTTTTATGTCATCCTCATCTTCACCAAATGTTTGAATCAAAAATTCCTCTTCTTCTGCAGTCACTTTGATATCCTTATCCAAATCCTCTTTATCTATTACACCATCATCCTTAGCGCATGCTGTCAAGGATAGTATAGCACCTAATATAACCATCAATATTAACTTTCTAATCATAATCCCAATATATTCCTTTCCATGCTTTCCTTTAATTCAGGTGTATCTTCTTCTATGTGTGATAGATATGTAACCATGATTTTTTCCTTTGGAAGTACATAGCATTTTTGTTTCCACTTTCCATTTATACTATATCCACCACGATATTTCCAAATAAAATATCCATAACCACCCTCTTGATTCATTTGCTGAATACTTGTTGCCTCCTTAACATACTCTTCTGATAGTAATCTTTTACCTTCGTATGTACCGTTATTATATAACAACCGTCCTATCTTGCTAAGCTCATGAACGGTCAATTCCATCATCGACGCACCATAAAAATACCCATCTGGACAGCTTTCATATGGTGGTTCAATAATTCCTATAGGCTCGAATAATTTTCTTTTCAAATATTGATATAAATCCTCCCCAACTGCGCAGGAAGTCACAACTCCCGCCAAATATGCAGAAATATTACTATAACTAAACTCACCATTTAATGAAACTGGATAATTCAAAGCATTTACAAGCCAACTTTCTCCTTCTGGACGAAATGGATATCCTGAAACAGACATTGTAAGCAATTTTTTTGTTGCAATATTCTTATATATTTCCACTTGTTTTTTTTGCATACCATTTACCACATTTGAAGGTAAATACTCTAAAATGGATTTATTTATATCTAACTTACCCTCGTCCACTGCCATACCTACCGCAATAGATGTAATAGTCTTTGTCGCCGAATATATTGGATATCTTGTATCTGTGGTATCCCCATAGCTATGTAATAATTTTCCATCCACATATACTTCCACGCCAAAAACATTCCAGTTATTCTTTATTATATCTTTTACAAATCTTTCAAAATTCATTCTTACCTCTTAAATCCCAAATAATCTAATACTGACAGTACAAATCTATACATTGTTTCGAAATCTTTATTCATATTAATATTTTCAATTTCCTGTTGATGCAGCTTTCTTATCTGCGAATGTTTGTTATCAAATGTTCCTCCCCAATATCCAAAAATAGTTTCTGCAATAGCTAATTGAAATGCTAATAATGCATTCTTTAATCCTTTTGTGCCCTTATCAATTTCGCATACCTTCCCGTATTTTTTATATTCCATACTCTCGTATATCCAAGTCTCAAGAATGCCAATTATCCCATCATAAACTTCTGGTTCCGGATTATAGACATTAGGATTTATATTATCTAAAAGGTATTGATAATATAAATATTCGTATGCCATTTCCTTATTATCATTTTTATTTATATCTTTATATATTATACGATACAAAACCTGTTCACAAGATAAATTTTTATCAAAACTTTCTATATACACTTTTTCTTCGCTTGTTAATGGACGCATAATGATTTCACACGGCTTTTTGTTTGCAATATAATCATTCCACATACCAATATCATCAGACACATCCAATTTTGAAAACATTGGCTTTATCTTCAAGAATAAATCAAATATTTGATAAAACTTTTTTTCTTCCGTTGAAAAAACTTTACAAAATCCAGACAATTTATTAGCTTTAACAAAAAAACATAGACTTTCACTTCTACCATTATCTAAATCAATTATCAATCCATCTTCGCATAGGTTATATTTCCAACTTATAGAATCAATATAATCAATAATCATTCCGTACAACTCTTCGACTGGATATGTTTTCTTTAAAATTCCGTTATAAAAAATCGTGTTTGACATTAACTCATCCCTCCGTCTTACTCCTAATATACTCAAACTGCTTATTCAACATATCCACATCAACACTTCCATCTTTTCTAAATGCAGTTGACTCTACTGTATAATCCAACTTGTTTTTTAAAGTGTTCAGATTCGAACACTTTAAAATTAACATTATACATTTGTTCCCATGTTGATAAAAACTCCAATGTATTTCTCGTTCTTAACCAATTTCTAACAATGTCTGCCGGTCTAGAATTTTCAGATTTAACCGTGGCCATATCAGTGATACAAATGTAATCATCTAAATCCCCTTTTGATACTGTAATAGGTACATTTTGTACCGTAATAATCCTATTATTCATCTATTAATCCTCCCGTTTTTTTACAAAACTTATGTCCAATTCCATATCAATAGCATCTGCTAATTTTACTAAAACCTCAATCGTTGGAACATTTTTTTTTGACTCAATTCTCACAATATTAGTCCTCGCTATGCCTGTTATGTTAGCAATCTTTTCTTGAGATAAGCCTTTTGCTTTACGAAGCACAATATATTGGTCAATAATTCTATCTTTAACCCTGTTTTTCTGTATTTCTACAATATATCCTTTTTCGCCACTATTTACAATATAATCCATATAATCACCTCATCAATAATACGTATCATCATTGTAACATACTTGTTTATTTTTGTAAAGAAAAAAGGCCATTGCAAAACTGCAACAGCCTCAACACTATCTTTCCAGAACCTCCATAAGTTCCAATCCTTTATTATTTTCCAAAGTCATTCTGATATTCCACTCATTTTGGAATAAAATAAGCGGATTATCATTCATATCCTTTGCCTTCTTTATTTCGCTTGAACGACGCAAATCATCCATATCAAAACCATTATTCTTAACCCATCTCATCTGTGAATATGGCAATGGTTCAAGACGAACCTCACATGAATATTCATTTTCCATACGATGCTTCAAAACGTCAAACTGAAGCACACCTACAACACCTACAATAATTTCTGACAAATCAAGATTGTAGTCCTTATATATCTGAATGGCACCTTCCTGTGCAATCTGTGTAATACCTGCAACAAACTGCTTTCTCTTCATAGTGTCTACCTGAGATACTCTACAGAAATGCTCCGGTGCAAATGTTGGAATGCCTTCATATCTTAACTGTTTGCCAGGCATACAAATAGTATCACCAATAGCAAAGTTACCTGAATCAAACACACCTATTACGTCACCGGCATATGCTTCCTCAATAATGCTTCTTGACTGTGCCATAACCTGCTGTGGCTGTAAAAGCTTCTGCTTACGCTTGCCCTGAACATGATATACTTCCATACCTGCATCAAACTTACCTGAACAAATTCTCATAAACGCAATTCTGTCTCTGTGAGCCTTATTCATGTTTGCCTGAATCTTAAATACAAATGCAGAAAATGGTTCTGTAGCTGGATCAATAACCTTTCCTTCTGCCACTCTTGGAAGTGGTGATGATGTCATCTTAAGGAAATAATGTAAGAATGGCTCAATACCAAATGTTGTAAGTGCTGAACCAAAGAATACCGGTGAAACTTCACCCTTATCCACTAATTCCTGTTCAAGCTCTTCGCCTGCTACATCTAAAAGCTCAACTTCATTTATAAGCTGGTCATATAAATATTCACCAATTGCATCCTTTAAAGCCGGGTCGTCTATTGAATAGTCTGTCCTTTCTGCTGCCTTTGCACCGCCAACAGAAATAGAACGGAACATTTCCACTTCTCTCTTTTCCCTGTCATAAACACCCTTGAAATCCTTACCTGAACCGATAGGCCAGTTCACAGGGCATGTCTTGATGCCAAGAACATTTTCAATATCCTCTAAAAGCTCAAATGAATCCTTCGCATCTCTATCCATTTTATTAATGAATGTAAAAATAGGAATATGTCTCATGGCACAAACCTTAAAAAGCTTGATAGTCTGCGCCTCAACACCCTTCGAGCCATCAATAACCATTACCGCAGAATCCGCTGCCATAAGTGTACGATAGGTATCTTCCGAGAAGTCCTGATGTCCCGGTGTATCAAGAATATTTATACAAAATCCGTCATACTCAAACTGCATAATTGAAGAAGTAACTGAAATACCTCTTTCCTTCTCAATATCCATCCAGTCAG
>CAYWDL010000135.1:0-5835 GCA_964457015.1 uncultured Roseburia sp.
ATGCACGAAACTACACAGCTTTGCATGAGACAGCTTAAGAAGTATGTCAATGAAGATGCAACTATTCTTGATGCCGGCTGTGGAAGTGGTATTCTGTCGATTGTTGCTTTGAAGTTGGGTGCCAAATCAGCAGTAGGTGTGGATATTGATGAAAATGCATCGATTGCAGCGGTTGAGAACCTTGATGTTAATAAGATTGACAGACGTAAATTCAAGGTGTTTACAGGAAATATTTTAGAGGAGGATAAGCTTGGTGAAGAGATTGGTCACGGCGCTTATGATATTGTGGTTGCAAATATTTTGGCAGATGTTCTTTTGCCTCTTACACCAAAGGTACCAAATCACTTAAAGAGCGGTGGATACTACATTACATCAGGTATTATCAATACAAAGGAAGAAGAAGTTAAGAAGTGTATTGAAGATAATGGTAATTTTGAAATTGTTGAAATAACAAGACAGAAGGATTGGGTTTCAATTACAGCAAGGAGAAAATAATGCATCATTTTTTTGTAGAGCCTAGTGCAGTAGGTGAAAATGAAATTGTTATAACTGGCAGAGATGTCAATCATATAAAGAATGTTCTTAGAATGACAATTGATGAAGAATTGCTAATAAGTGATGGACAAGGCAAGGATTATTGTTGTATAATATCTAACTTGTCAGAGGATGAAATTGTCGCAAAGATAATTGAAGAAAATTCGGAACGTACCGAGCTTTCGTCAAAGTTTGTGTTGTTTCAGGGATTGCCGAAAAGCGATAAGATGGAGTTGATTGTTCAAAAGGCTGTCGAGCTTGGTGTTTATGAGATTGTACCATTTAAGGCTAAGAGATGCGTTGTGAAGCTTGATGATAAGAAAGCTGATTCTAAGATAAAGAGATGGCAGTCTATATCGGAAAGTGCTGCGAAGCAGTCAAAGAGAGGCATTATTCCAAATGTTCATGAGGTCATGACCTTTAAGGAGGCTGTGGAGTATGCAAAGACATTTGATATTTCAATTATTCCTTATGAGAATTTTAAGGATATGGCTTCAACCAGAGAGGTTATGGAGAAGATTGGTTCCGATATGAAGGTTGGTATATTTATTGGTCCGGAAGGCGGATTTGATTCTGAGGAGGTCGACTACGCCTTTGAAAATGGTATTCATCCAATTTCATTGGGTAAGAGAATTTTAAGAACTGAGACAGCGGGCTTAGCGATACTTTCGGTGTTGATGTTTAAGATTGAAGAGTAGGAAGAGTGAAAAAGATGATAGCATATTTAGATAATTCCGCCACAACAAAGGTTTTGGACAGCGTCAAGGATATTATGTTGAAGGTTATGAATGAGGATTATGGTAATCCATCTTCATTGCATTTAAAGGGTGTTGAAGCTGAAAAGTATATAAAGGAAGCAAAAGAGAATATTGCAAAGATTCTGAAGGTTAAGGAGGGTGAGATATACTTTACATCCGGTGGTACTGAATCTAATAATATGGCGCTGATTGGCTTTGCCATGGCAAATAAGAGAGCGGGCAATCATATTATTACTTCTGGAATTGAGCATGCTTCAATTCTTAGTACTGCAAAGTTTTTGGAAGAGCAGGGCTTTAGAGTTTCATACATTCCTGTTGATAAGGATGGAGTGATTGATTTAGAAAGGCTTTCAGCAGAGGTTTGCGATGATACGATTTTAGTGTCTGTGATGCATGTCAATAATGAGATTGGTTCAATTCAGCCAATTGAAGAGATTGCGAAGCTTGTAAAGGCAAAGAATACTTCTGTTAAGGTTCATGTGGATGCTATTCAGTCATTTGGTAAATTGGTTGTTCAGCCTAAGAAAATAGGTGTGGATATGCTTAGTGTCAGCGGTCACAAGATTCACGGTCCAAAGGGTTCAGGCTTTTTGTACATTGCCGATGGTGTGAAGGTTAAGCCTATTCTCATAGGTGGTGGTCAGGAAAAGGGGATGCGCTCTGGAACACAGAATGTTCCGGCTATTGCAGGACTTGGTGTGGCTGCAAAGGAAAATTATACAGACTTTGCAGGCAAGCAGGCAAGGATAATTGAGCTTAAGGATTATTTTATTGATAGAGTAAGCAATATTCCGAATATTAAGATAAATAGCAAGAAGGGTGCTGATGGCGCCCCACATATCATTAGCGTAAGTTTTATTGGTGTTAGAAGTGAGGTAATGCTTCATACTCTTGAGGAATATGATATATTTATTTCGGCTGGCTCAGCCTGCTCGTCAAATAAAAAGGCTCACGTCAGTGATACATTAAAGGGCATCGGCCTTTCCAATGAGGAGCTTGATTCGACGGTAAGATTCAGTCTTTCTTATCTTAGCACGAAGGAAGAAGTGGATTATTGCATTGATGTTATAGAGAAGAATATTGAAATACTTAGAAAGTATGTGAGGAAAAAGTAAACTTCGTTTACTTGGAAATTTGTGCCAATGTGCACAAATATGCTGTTGTTTTTATAAAATGGAGGTTATTCAATGATTAATTTTAAATCGTTTCTTATTAAGTACGGCGAAATCGGCGTAAAGGGTAAAAATAAGTTTATATTTGAGGATGCTCTTGTTAAGCAGATTAGATTTGCGTTAAATAGAGTGGAGGGTCAGTTCAAGGTTCATAAGGAGGAGTCTAGAATTTACGTGGATACTTTGTCTGAATATGATTATGATGAAGTTATCGAGGCGTTAAAGACTGTTTTTGGTATTGTATATATCTGTCCGGTTGTTCAGTTTGAGGACAATGGCTATGAGGATATGTCTAAGAGGGTTGTTGAGTATGTTGGTGAAATGTACGAGGACAAGAATGTTACATTTAAGGTAAATGCAAGACGTGCAAAGAAGAACTGGCCAATGGATTCTATGGAAATTAACAGAGAATTGGGCGGTGACATTTTGGCTGCTTATCCGGAAATGAAGGTTGATGTGCATAATCCTGATGTTTTGTTGAATGTTGAGGTTAGAAAGCATATTAATGTGTATTCAAAGAGTATTCCGGGACCTGGCGGTATGCCTGTTGGTACAGCCGGCAAGGCAATGCTTTTATTATCCGGCGGTATCGACAGCCCTGTCGCTGGATATATGATTTCGAAGAGAGGTGTTGAGCTTGAAGCAACATATTTCCATGCTCCACCATACACATCTGCAAGAGCAAAGCAGAAGGTTATTGATTTGGCTAAAATCGTGGCTAAGTATTCAGGACCTATCAAGCTTAATATTGTTAATTTTACAGAAACGCAGTTATACATTTATGAGCAATGTCCTCATGATGAGCTTACAATCATTATGAAGAGAGTAATGTTTAAGATTGCTGAGCATTTTGCAAAAGAATCTGGAGCTCTTGGACTTGTAACAGGTGAGAGTATTGCACAGGTGTCAAGTCAGACCTTGCAGTCCCTTGGAGTTATTAATGAAGTGTGTACTTTGCCGGTGTTTAGACCTGTTATAGCATTCGACAAGCAGGATATTGTTGATGTGGCTATTAAGATTGGCTCATATGAGACTTCTATCTTGCCTTATGAAGATTGTTGTACAACCTTTGTTGCAAAGCATCCGGTTACAAAACCAACACATGAGCAGATTGTACGTTCGGAGAGACATCTTGAAGAAAAAATTGACGAATTAGTGAAGACGGCTATTGATACAGTAGAAGTGGTTATGGTTGAAGCGTAGCCAGTCCGCCAGCGTAGCTGGCTACCGGAATGGACAGTCGCCAAATGATTACAACTCGCTTTGTAAAAATAAAAAGAAGTCATAACTTCTTTGTAAGCAAAAGTTGTGACTCCTTCCTATTTTTACAAGTGACTGCGTCGCTTGGCTCGTTGTTTACACCAAGTATGGCTTTAAAACCTCTAAAATAGCATCGATGCTGCTTTCGTCAGCGTGAATGCATAAATCGATAGATTTTGAAAGGTCAAGGCTGAAGATACCCATAATAGACTTAGCGTCGATTACGTATCTGCCTGATACTAAATCGAAATCTGTATCGAACTTTGTAATGTCGTTTACAAAAGCTTTAACTTTGTCGATTGAATTTAAACAAATCTGTACTGTTTTCATAAAACAAAATCCTCCTAAGATATATAACATTATGTTTATTAGGAGGATACGTAATGTATGCTCCTATCTGTGTCTATATTACATTTATTGGGAGAAAAAGTCAATCTAAAAAAGATTAAAGAATAAAAAAGATTTTGTTAAGAGTATGATTTTGGGCACTGGAAGCTGTATGATTGCTGATTAGGCCCACAAAAACAAGAGTGGAAAAAACTCAAGAATAATGGAAAGGAAAAATTCTATGAAAGTAGCATTTCATAATCTTGGTTGTAAGGTTAATTCTTATGAAACCTATGCAATGGAACAGCAGATGAAGGAAAAAGGATATGAGATTGTGCCATTTGAAAAAGGCGCAGATATATATATTGTAAATACCTGTACTGTGACAAATATCGCTGACAGGAAGAGCAGACAAATGCTTCATAAGGCGAAGAAAATGAATGAGAACGCCATAGTTGTGGCTGTTGGCTGCTATGTCCAGGCGGCTGGTGATAAGCTGAAAGAAGATTTGTCCATAGATTTACTTATTGGAAATAACAATAAATCAAGGGTTGTTGATATTATTGAGGAATATATAAATGATAAAAATGAGAAGCTTGTGTTGAAGGATTTAAGTACGCCTTGTGATTACGAGGATATGAGTATGACAACCATTACGGAGCATACAAGGGCCTTCATAAAGATTCAGGATGGTTGTAATCAATTTTGTACTTATTGTATAATTCCTTATGCAAGGGGAAGAATAAGAAGCAGGAATTTGGATGATATTATAAATGAAGTAACTGCTCTTTCAGGACAGGGTTATAAAGAAATAGTGCTGACAGGAATTCATTTGAGCTCTTACGGAAAAGAGCTGAAGGATGAAAATATAAGGCTTATTGACGTGATTGAGGAAATAGCTAAAATAAACGGCATTGAAAGAATTCGCCTGGGTTCGTTGGAACCGCAGATTATTACAGAGGGATTTATGAAAAGAGTGTCGGAGATTGATGCGTTTTGTCCGCATTTTCATCTGTCCCTGCAAAGTGGCTGCGATACGGTTTTAAAGAGAATGAACAGGCATTATGATACTGAAAAATATTATGCAGGTTGTGAGCTTATAAGAAAGTATTATGAGGATGCAGCAATTACAACGGACGTTATAGTAGGATTTCCTGGCGAGACTGCTGAGGAGGCTGCTGTGACAAAGGAGTTTTTAGAGAAGGTTGCTTTTGCTGAAATGCACATTTTCAAATATTCAAAAAGAGCTGGTACGAAGGCAGCAGTTATGCCTGAGCAGGTGGATGAGACACTGAAGGGAAAAAGAAGTGATGAGCTTTTAAAACTTAATGAAAATTTAAGAAAAGAATTTATTTCTAAATTTATCGGAAAGTCTAAGGAGGTTCTTTTCGAGGAAAGGACGGAAATAGATGGAAAAGCTTATTTTGTGGGATATACAAAGGAATATGTAAGAGTAGCGGTAATCAGTGAAAACGATTTATCTAATAGATTATTTACGGTAAAAATGAACGAATTATTAAATAATGAAATACTACTTGCCGAAATTGAAAAAATATATTAGAATAGTGCTATATAATTGTTCGTGGGATAAAGGAAGGTAATTATAATGGATAGCTTAAATAACACACAATATTTTAAAACTGTACAGGAGACAAAGCTTGAGGTAAGCGAGGTATTAGAGCTTGTATATAGTGCTTTGGTGGAGAAGGGGTATAATCCTGTTAATCAGATTATAGGGTATATTATGTCTGGCGATCCTACATACATTACCAGCCACAAGAATG